>JAWOGG010000162.1:0-3281 GCA_046497085.1 Orrella sp. | reverse complement strand
GTGACGCTGGCGCCGGTTTAAAAGCCACAGATAACCCGCGACTAAAAATGGCACCAGCAGAAAACCCCACAACGCTTGAGGCCAAATAAAGTGCATAAATAGGTGCTCGGCGTTAAGATGATTCAACTGTATCACCGCTTGCCGTCAAGAGGTCAGTTTATGAAACGCGCGACCCTGTACAGCCGCTCTGCTAACGCCACTGATCGCAAACTGCGCGATACGGCATCAGAGCCTGCCGCAAGTACCGAATCTGAACAAGCCACCGCCGCTGAGAAACACACACGCCTGTCTGGCTTGATTCGTTTGATCAAACGCCCTGTGTCTCTGGTTGTGCTGGGTGCGTTACTGGGTGGCATTGTCATCTGGTCATTCGATTCGGGCTCCAAGGCGCCGGTGGCTTTAGACCGCGCTAACGTCGAGTCTATTGTGATGGAAACGTTAGCAACCAAATCCATCCCCTCACGAGTCACACAGGTCGCCAATCAAGCCATTGCCTCCATGGTGAGTATTCGAACACTTGATAGCGAACCACCAAGCGACAACCTGATCAGCTCAAAGGGCAAAGGCGCCGGGTTTGTCATCAAAGATGACGGCACGATTTTGACTAACCACCATGTGATTGCTGGATCAGATCGCATTGTCGTGACTTTCGCCGATGGCCTGGAGTCACCCGCAGCGGTCATTTCCGCCCAGCCTGAGCGTGACCTTGCGGTCTTACAGCCAGCACGTATTCCTGACGATTTAGAACCAGTTACTTTGGCCGCAAGTGGTCAGTTAAACCTGGGCGATCTAGTGGTCGCTATTGGCTTTCCATTTGGCGTTGGACCTTCGGTGTCGGCCGGAGTGGTGTCAGGATTGAATCGCACCTTCCCATTGTCGGGTCGGCAAGACTTAGAAGGGCTGATACAGTTTGATGCGGCGGTCAATCCGGGCAGCTCAGGCGGACCGCTTTTAAATCAAGACGGTGAGGTGGTCGGTGTGGTGACTGCCATCTTGAATCCTTCTCCAAGCGGCACGTTCGCCGGTGTCGGTTACGCGATCACCATGGATAGTGCGGCCAACGCTGCGGGAATCCCGCCTTTTTAACTGGAGTGCAAGCAACTTATGAGTCAAGATCATCTCTGGCAAAGCCAACAGCCCCAACCCGATGTGCAAAGCGCTGCCGCACTCATGGAAGCCGTGCTGTACGAAGTCAAAAAAATTGTCGTTGGGCAAGACACTTTTCTTGAACGTATCTTGATTGCCATGCTTGCAAGAGGTCACCTGCTGATTGAGGGCGTGCCGGGACTGGCCAAAACCCTGACGGTCAATACCTTGGCTCAAGTCGTAGAGGGCAGTTTCAAACGCGTGCAATTCACACCTGACTTATTACCCGCAGACCTGGTCGGCACAAGAATCTACAATCAAAAGACAGGTGAGTTCAGTACTGAGATCGGTCCTGTTTTTACCAATTTATTGCTCGCGGACGAAATCAATCGAGCGCCTGCAAAAGTACAAAGCGCGCTACTAGAAGTCATGCAGGAGAGGCAAATCACCATCGCTGGCCATACACATCGCTTACCAGAACCTTTTCTGGTGATGGCCACACAAAACCCGATCGAAAGCGAAGGCACCTATCCCCTGCCTGAGGCTCAAGTTGACCGCTTTATGATGAAAGTGCTGGTGGGCTACCCCAAGCCGGAAGAAGAGTTCGTCATCGTGCAAAGGGCCATTGGCCAGGCGATTGCTGTCAGTACGCGGGCAACCACGACCCAATTGACCGACCTTCAGGATCAATGCCAGCAGGGCTTTGTGGACTCAGCCATTGTGCAATATGCGGTCAACTTGGTGAACGCCACCCGATCGCCCCAGAGCGTTGGTCTTTCCTCACTAAGTAACTACCTTATGTTTGGAGCCAGTCCCCGCGCGACCATCGGTTTGGTTCAAGGGGCGAAGGCATTGGCATTTTTAAGAGGGCGCGCCTACACAACGCCCACCGATTTAATCGATGTGGTACCCGACGTCCTACGTCATCGTTTGATGCTCTCCTACGAGGCGCTGTCTGAGAATATCAGTAGCGACACTCTGATTAACGAAATACTTAAGGCCGTCCCGCCGCCTGAAAAGCCGATGCAAAGCCATGTTCAAATTCCTCAAACCACGGTCGAGTGAATCGACGGCAGTTACCGATTCATTTGAAAACACGCCCATTGATGCCCACGCGTTGTTATCGCGTATTGAATGGGCGAGTGCTCGGCGTTTAGATGGATTGATGCAAGGCGATTATCGAACGCTATTTCGTGGCGCTGGTTTGATGCTCGCCGACCTACGAGAGTATCAACCACAAGATGACGTGCGTCATATGGACTGGAATGTCACAGCACGCATGCAAACGCCTTACGTACGCGAGCATGAGCAAGATCGGGATCTGACGGCTTGGTTTTTAGTCGACCTTTCTGCGTCAGTCGGATTTGGTTCACAAGCAGTCACCAAACGCCTTGTAATGGCTGAATACGTGGCACTATTGGGTCACCTATTGCAAAGAAGGGGCAATCGCGTGGGCGGCGTTCTTGAGCGCGCCGACCTGCAAAAAAACTTGGAAATCATACCGAGCCGAGCAGGTAAGCGTCACTTGCTGCACCTCTTGCATCGCTTACTTAACGGACCACTCAATCAATCTAGTGAGCCTGTGGGGTTGACTCGCTTACTCAACGGCGCACAGCGCATCATCAAACAGCGGTCAACCGTGTTTGTGCTGTCGGACTTCCTCACTGAACCTGATTGGGAGAAAGCATTGTTGGGGCTTGCTAGTCGGCATGATGTCGTCGCTATCCGTTTAGTCGATCCTACCGAACGCGAGTTACCCGACATGGGCATGATGACTTTACGAGACGTCGAAACTAACCAGCAGGTCTTTGTTGACACCAGTGATCCCGGGTTTCGCAGACGATTCTTTGAGCAAGTACAAAAGCACGAGGATCACTTAACCGGTGCTTTGTCTCAAGCCGGTGTCGATTGTCTAGAGTTGAGTACGCAAGCGCCCGTACACGAGGAATTAATGCGATTCATTGAGCGGCGTCAGCGTTTCTTACGTCAAAGCAGATCGGGGCCGGTTCATGTTTGACCTCACGGGCCTCTTACGGTGGTGGCAAGAGGCGGGTATTCGCTTTGCTTGGCCAGACTTATTGTGGCTTCTTATCTTGGTTCCCTTGGGAATATTGCTCTATCGCATGGTCCGTTGGTCTCGTTCAACTTCAGTGGCCGACATCCTTAGCGCGACATTGATCATTACCGGTTTGGTG
>JAWOGG010000158.1:0-18037 GCA_046497085.1 Orrella sp. | reverse complement strand
ATTTATTTACCCCCATCGGGTGAGGTGGGTTGAATGCGATCCTCAATGGGTTGTGTTTAACGGTCACTACCTAACTTTTTTTGATGTGGCGATCACTGAGTACGCTCGGTCGGTTGGGTTGCCTGGGGTAGTAAGTCAACAACAAGCTGGGCAGCAATTTTTTGCTCGTAAGGCCACCATTGAATATCACTTGCCGGCGCAGTATGACGACGAGCTAGATATTTGTGTGCGAGTGGCGACAATGGGGCACAGCAGTGTCCGATTTGTGTTAGAAATTTACCGCGGTGAGACACTAATCACATCCGGTGAGTTGGTGTACGTCTATGTCGACACAGCTGCAGGGTCGAGTTTGCAGCTGCCTGAATCGCAACGGCAGGCCGTGCGTGATTTTGAGCGGCTTGAGGTTGAGCAAGCGCCGTTGAAGAAGCAATAACAACAAATACGACAAAATACCGACACATTATTGGCATTAACCCCATTCACCGCACCAATGACGTCGGTTACTGCGTGCTGAGTGGGTCACAAACAGGCATTTGAGGGAATCTGACACATGAACATCTTAATCACCGGCGGCGCCGGCTTTTTGGGAACGCACTTGGCGCGTACCCTCCTGGCTCGCGGTGAGCTGTGTGGGCGTACGCTCACATCTTTGGTGCTGACTGATCGGGTCGAACAAGCGGATCCGGCGGTGGGCAATGATTCGCGCGTCACAAGCCATACAGGCGACTTGTTAGACTCATTGCCGACTTTATTCGAACCACCGTTTGATGCTTATGATGCCGTCTTTCACCTCGCCGCTGCGGTTTCGGCAGAGTGCGAAGAGGATTTTTCGCTTGGCATGCGCGCAAACCTTGCCACCACCGAACAACTTTTAGCGCGTATCAGTGATCAAGGCCAACAGCAGGGGCTCGTGCCTCGCGTGTTTTTTGCTAGTTCAGTGGCTGTGTTTGGATCGGAGCCGGATATACCGCTTCCTCATATAGTGACTGACAGTACGTTGCCTCTTCCCCAGTCCAGCTATGGCACCCAAAAGTTCGTCTGCGAACAACTGGTTGCCGACTACACGCGTAAAGGATTCATGGACGGCCGAGTGGCCCGCTTAATGACAGTGTCGATTCGCCCCGGTCGGCCAAACGGAGCGGCGTCGAGCTTTTTGTCGGGCATTGTGAGGGAGCCGTTGGCTGGAGAGCCATGCGTTTGTCCCGTTAGTCCAGAAACCGAAGTGGCACTGGCGTCACCAGAAAACACAATCCACGGCATCTTGACTGTTATGCAAGCGAGTCGCGACGAACTGGGTGGACGAACCGCGGTTAACCTACCCGCCTTGACCGTTAGTGTCGCGCAAATGCAACAAGCTTTGATCGATGTTGCCGGCGATGAAACCGCTCAATTGATTCGCTTCGAACCCGATGAAAACATCGCCCGGATCGTGGGTGGCTGGCCCGCTAGATTTGAATCCGCCCGCGCAGCGCGCCTCGGATTGATTCCTGATGCTTCTTATGACGACATTATTCAGCAGTACATCAATGCTTTGGCTTGATTAATTCGGCGGCTGTCACGGAACCTTCATAACCGTGTCACGGATTTGTCAGAAAGGGTCGGCAACATGACGATTCATGAACCCCGCCGAGCCCGTGACGCCATCCCGTTCCCAAGCCCACTACCGGGCCATTTGGATCTCTGATGTTCACCTCGGTACAGCGGGTTGCAAGGCCGAATTCCTTCTTGATTTCTTGCGCCACAATGAGTCTTGGGACCTTTACTTGGTTGGTGACATCATTGACGGCTGGCAGCTAAAAAAGAATTGGTATTGGAAGCAATCGCACAATGACGTCGTGCAAAAAGTGCTGCGCAAGTCACGCAAAGGCACGCGCGTGACGTATGTAGCAGGTAACCATGACGAAGTCTTGCGACAGTTCATTGGCATGGCATTCGGTGAGATTCGAATCGTCAACGAAACCACCCACCATCTGCTAGACGGCAGGCGATTGTTGGTTACGCATGGTGACTTTTTTGACGGCATCATCCAACACGCCAAATGGCTCGCTTATCTAGGCGATAGCTTATACACATTTATCCTCAAGCTTAACGACGCATTCAACCGGTTTCGCCATCGGTTTGGCATGTCGTATTGGTCCTTATCTCAATATTTAAAGCACCGCGTGAAAAACGCGGTTTCTTTTATCACTGAGTTCGAACAGGTGCTGGTCAACGAGGCTCGCCGTCGAGGCTTTGATGGTGTGGTTTGCGGCCACATCCACAAAGCCGAGATTAGAGAAATTGACGAGGTGCTGTATTGCAACGACGGCGACTGGGTTGAGAGCTTGTCAGCTTTGGTTGAAACACATGAAGGTGAACTCAAGCTATTGCATTGGCCTTACAGAGCCAAGGCTGGCGAAAAGGAGACGGACTATGACCTCGCTCAACCCCCCGCAAATGGGAGCGCCCTACATGGCTGAGGACGATCATTCGGATAATAACTTGGACCATCGCTTGGATCATCAATCAGACCCTCTCATCGATTCGTCTCTGACGCTAAAAAAACTGTTAATCGTGACGGACGCCTGGCAGCCTCAGGTCAATGGGGTGGTGCGTACACTTGGAAACACCAGAGACCAGTTGCAACGTAAAGGCATGACAGTCGAGATGCTGACACCGCAAACGTTTACGACCCTACCTTGTCCAAGTTATCCGGAAATCCGCTTGTCACTCACCCACGCGGGTCAAGTCAAACGGATTATTGAGGAAATCAACCCCGATGCTTTGCACATCGCCACCGAAGGACCTTTGGGTTGGGCTGCTAGACGGGCCGCGTTAAAGCAGGGTTGGCAGTTCACAACGGCTTACCACACCCGTTTTCCTGAGTACGTCAAGGCACGTATTGGCGTGCCTTTGGATTGGTCATACGCTTTATTTCGTCTTTTTCATGGTCCGGCGAGTGCGGTTCTGGCACCGACGCCCGCGATCGTTGAAGACTTGAGATCACGAGGGTTTGGCCAGGTGGTGCACTGGACACGTGGCGTAGATCATGAGATTTTTTATCCCCGTATTGAGCAAAAACCGATCCGCAAAGAAAACCCGATTTTTCTATACGCTGGCCGTTTGGCGGTGGAAAAAAATGTCGAGGCTTTTTTAAAGCTTGATCTACCGGGTCAGAAATGGGTGGCCGGTGAGGGGCCAATGGCGGCCTCATTGAAGAAAAAATATCCCGAAGCCCGCTACATCGGAGTGATCTCTCAAGATGAGTTGGCCAATCTTTATAGCGAAGCAGATGTGTTTGTTTTTCCAAGCGTCACCGACACGTTTGGATTAGTCATGGTGGAGGCCATGGCCTGCGGTCTACCTGTGGCTGCGTTTCCTGTGCCCGGACCCATCGACGTGGTGGGCGATAGTGGGGCAGGTGTGTTGAGCGATGATCTTCGCCAAGCGTGTCTGGATTGCCTAGATGTTGAACGAGAGCAGGCCATTAAGCGCGCGAGTCATTTCACATGGCCCATTGCCACTGATCAATTTTTCGCGGCACTCAAGCCCATGCGAGCACGCAAAGAGTCATAAATCGGTTCGCCGCGCATCAGACTTGCAATCAGCGTGGCCATGACGCTGGCTATCAGTAAAGGGATCATCAAGCTGATGGTCCCACTCATTTCACAAATCAACAATATCCCAGTGACGGGGGCTCGGACGACAGCCGTGAAAAAGGCTGCCATTCCAACAAGCGCAAAGGCACTTGGATTCAAAAGGTCGTTAGCGGGAATAATCAGATTGGTACCCGAGGCGAACAACACGCCAACGCTTGCGCCAACCAATAGCAGCGGGGCAAAAAGCCCACCTGGTGTACCCATTGAATAGGATAGTGGTCCAAGCACCCAGCGGACTAAGAGCAAAAGCAATACGGCAGTGATGCCGAGTTGTCCCGCCAGTAAGGTATTGACTTGCGACTCTCCGCCTCCCACCCATTGCGGTTGCCAATAGGCTAGAAGGCCGATGAGTGCGCCAATCAGCCCAGCCTTTATCACTGGCGAAACATTTGGCGCGATCTGGGTGAAAAGATTAAGTCCTAGCAGCACGCTCTTGTTGTAAAACACACCGAGGGCGCCCATCAAGGCTCCAAAGAGAGCGTAAAGCAGAAGTTCGGCAGAACTCGACGGCAGAAAATCGTCGACACGAAACTCCACGTCATTACCGAAATAACCTCGATACACCGCCATTGCTGTAGCCACAGCAACAAGGGTGGTTAATACCCGTCGCACGGTGGTTCGCCGAGCAACTTCCTCAATCACAAATGCCGCACCTGACAGTGGGGCGTTAAAAGCAACCGACAGTCCGCAGCCCGCCACCGCGGTATATAGCATCGATCGATCCTCACGAGAAAACCCGAAGATCCTGCCACATTGAGTGCCAATGACAGCGGCCATTTGAATGGTTGGACCTTCTCGCCCAAGTGCCAAGCCGGGCACCATGGCCAACAAGCCGCCAATGTATTTGATGGGTAAAACCAAAAGCGGCGCCGGTTCGGCTTGTTCGCGCATCACGGCTTCAACGTGTTGAACGCCGCTGCCCGCCGAGCTCGGTGCATACGTCACCAACCAGCGAGCCAGTGCCACACTGATTGCCACAATCAACATAGCGCCTATCCAACCGGGCAAACCAAACAAGCCGTCCGATTTCCATTGGGCTAAAAGATTTAAAAATGCCTGGCCACCGTGAATCAATAACCAGTGGAAGCTGCCGCCGATCAATCCGACCAATACGCCGGCCACTGCTGCGACAATCAACAGTGGCACGATGGCGCGTGTCAGGTCTTCAAATGACTCGTCCTCAATAGGGGGTTCTGTGGCCATCGGGTTTTCCTAGATTGCGGATACTGCGCTATTGGCATGGCTGGCATCGTAACCCTTTGAGGGCACACAGAGAAACCTCTTTTTGCTGTCCGTCCCTGATATGACAAGGTGTCTAAGCTGATAAGCCGATGACACGATGCTAATATTGCCAATCCCGATATGAATACCGACACACAAACATGTTAAGGACAATGAACGTGAATGCACCGGCTTATGTCAAACACGAGGGTCTTATCCAATGGGTCAAGGAGATTGCCGCCAAAACCCAACCGAGCCGTATCGTTTGGTGTGATGGCTCTGAAAAAGAGTACACCGAACTGTGCGCAGAAATGGTGGCTGCCGGGACGCTGATTCCTTTGAATGCCCAAAAGCGGCCTAATTCGTTTCTGGCGCGCTCGGCCCCTGATGACGTGGCACGTGTAGAAGACCGGACATTCATTTGTACGCCTGAACAGTCACAAGCCGGGCCGACCAACAATTGGACCGCGCCAGAAGCCATGCGTGAAACCTTGGATGGCTTGTTTGAAGGTGCCATGCAGGGTCGCACCCTCTACGTGGTGCCGTTTTCTATGGGTCCTTTAGGCTCGCCGATTGCACAAATTGGCATTGAGCTCACCGATTCGCCCTATGTGGTTGTCAACATGCGCATGATGACGCGTATGGGCCGAGCGGTCTATGACGTGCTGGGCGCCGATGGCGAGTACGTGCCTTGCGTTCACAGCGTGGGTGCACCATTGCAAGAGGGTCAAGCCGATGTGGCTTGGCCTTGCAACCCAACCAAATACATCGTGCATTTTCCTGAAACACGCGAGATCTGGTCTTATGGTTCAGGCTACGGTGGCAACGCACTGTTAGGTAAAAAATGCTTTGCGTTACGAATTGCCTCTACCATGGGCCGTGCGGCAGCTACTGAGCAAGCAACGCCGGGCTGGTTGGCTGAGCACATGTTAATTCTTGGCGTGCAAGCGCCTTGGGGCAAGAAATATCACGTGGCGGCAGCCTTCCCATCGGCATGCGGCAAAACCAATTTTGCGATGTTGATTCCACCCGCCGGTTTGTCGGATCAAGGCTGGAAAATTTCCACCATTGGTGATGACATCGCGTGGATCAAGCCTGATGCTCAAGGGCGACTGAGAGCCATCAACCCAGAGGCGGGCTATTTCGGTGTGGCCCCTGGTACCAATGAGCAATCTAACTTCAATTGCATGGCCTCGTTAAATGAAAACGTGATTTTCACTAACGTGGCGCTGACTGACGATGGTGATGTCTGGTGGGAAGGCATGACCAAGTCGCCGCCAGCACACTGCATTGATTGGCGTGGGAATGACTGGACACCAGAATTGGCACAAAAAGAAGGCATTAAGGCGGCTCATCCCAATGCGCGCTTTACTGTCAGTGCGACTCAAAACCCCGTGCTTGATGAGGCTTGGGACGACCCAGAGGGTGTTGAGATTGATGCCTTTATCTTCGGTGGTCGTCGGTCCTCGACCGTACCACTGGTCACCGAGGCACGCAGTTGGGAAGAAGGTGTCTACATGGCTGCGACTATGGGTTCGGAGACCACTGCCGCAGCCATGGGTCAACAAGGCGTGGTCCGTCGCGACCCCTTCGCCATGCTTCCATTTTGTGGTTACAACATGGCGGACTACTTTTCGCACTGGTTGCAACTTGGTGAGCAAATTCAAGGCATGGGCGCTGATTTGCCGAAGATCTTTTGCGTTAACTGGTTCCGCACCGATGAACATGGCCGATTTGTTTGGCCTGGCTTCAGTGAAAACGCACGTGTGCTGAAATGGATGTTGGCCCGCATTGAGAGCAACGCAGGTGGCGTGGAGCACGTTTTTGGTGTGACACCGCGCTATGAGGATTTGGATTGGGCCGGATTGAACTTTTCCGAAGAATTGTTCAATGCCATCACGTCAATTGAAACAGATGCCTGGAAGCAAGAGTTCAAATTACACGATGAGTTGTTTGAAAAGTTGGCTCAGGGGTTACCTGCGCACCTTCTTAAGATTCGTGTTGATTTGGAAGCCCGTCTGGAATGATTGTTCGTTGCAGCATCAAAAAATAAAATCCGCTGTCAAAGACAGCGGTTTTTTTTGTCTAGCGTGACTGATTAAATCTTTACCGGTAATTGTCATTGCGGCTAAACAGTGGCTTAATGAATGAACAGCATTGCCCGAAAGAGGCTGACATGAAACTTGATGCGATATCGCACCGCGACCGAAACGCCAAGATTTTGGCTACATTGGGTCCATCTAGTAGTGACCGAGAAACAATTTTTGCGTTGTTTAAGGCCGGTGTAGATGTTTTTCGGTTCAACTTTTCTCACGGCACGCATGCAGACCATCGGGCACGTTACGAGTTGGTTCGCGAGATCGAGCGCGAGGTGGGTCGACCGGTTGGCATTCTGGGTGACCTACAGGGTCCTAAGCTCAGGCTTGGTGTGATTAAAAACGGAAAACTAACCGTCACCCGTGGTCAAACACTGACTCTTGATCAACAAGACCAGGCGGGTGATGCCTCACGATTGCCATTGCCCCATCCTGAGATCTTCGCAGCCATTCAAAAGGGCGATGATTTACTGATTGACGATGGCAAAGTGCGTTTGCGGGTTGTCTCAGTCGATGGACAGTCGGCAATCGTTGAGGTTTTAAACGATGGTGTGCTGTCCGATCGCAAAGGCGTTAATGTGCCTGGCGCTATTTTGCCGCTCTCAGCACTGACCGATAAGGATCGAGCCGATCTTGAGTTCGGTCTTGCTGTGGGTGTGGACTGGGTGGCGTTGTCGTTCGTGCAGCGTCCAGCGGACATTGAAGAAGTCAAAGCCATCGTGGCTGGCCGTGCTTGGACTATGGCCAAACTGGAAAAGCCAGCCGCCATTGACTCTCTTGATGCCATTATTGCTGCCAGTGATGGGGTGATGGTGGCGCGTGGTGATCTGGGTGTGGAGTGCGCTCCTGAGGATGTGCCCGTCCTGCAAAAACGTATCATCCGCGCGTGTCGCGAAGTGGGTAAGCCTGTGGTGGTGGCGACACAAATGTTGGAGTCGATGATTAACTCACCCGTGCCTACACGGGCCGAGGTCAGTGATGTGGCAGGCGCGATTTACGATGGCGCAGACGCTGTGATGCTGTCAGCCGAATCGGCTTCGGGGGAATACCCAGTGGCGGCGGTTGAAATGATGGATCGAATTTTAAGAGCCACGGAAAGCGATCCCTTGCAACGTGTCACCATGCAAGCGGTTCAGGCTTATCGCGATAACACGACACAAGACGCGATTTCTGCCGCCATTCGGACGGTTGCTGAAACCTTGCCGGTGGCCGCAACAGTGGCGTTTACGTCGTCTGGCGCGAGTGCGCTACGCGTCGCGCACGAGAGACCACGCACACCGATTTTAAGTCTGACGCCACACATCGCTGTCGCCCGTCGCCTATCTTTGGTCTGGGGGGTGCATTCGACACAGGCCGATGATGCCAATAGCACCGATGAAATCGTCAGTCACGCGACGGCCGCTGTGAAGCGACATGGGTTTGGAGAGCCGGGAAGGGCGGTCTTGGTGGCTGCCGGCACTCCGTTTGGGGTATCCGGCTCCACCAATCTATTGCGCATCGCTTGGTTAGAGTAGGGGTGAGTTAGCGTAGGGTTGCATCCGTACTTATCTCGCACCTTTCTTTTCTGACATTTAGGTGACTTTCGTGCGTTGACCGACTTTTTCTAGCAGTTTCTGTAATTCGGTGGGTGGCAGAGCCCCGCTGATGCGTTCGATGGGTTGACCGCGATAAAAGACAGCCAATGTCGGAATGGAGCGAATCTGGTGAATAGCGGCAGCTTGTTGGTGAGCTTCAGTGTCTAGTTTGGTGAATAAAAACTGACCTCCCGATTGCTTGGCAGCGGCTGCAAACGTGGGTGCAAACTGCCGACATGGACCACACCACGGTGCCCAGAAGTCGACGATAACGGGTAAGGCAACGGTGGTGTCGGCTGAGGTCAGCTGATGAAGAGATTCGCTATTTAAGGTAATCACGCCCGTCAAGAGCGGTTCGCCGCAGGCGCCACAATTCGGAGCTTCTGCAAGGCGCTCAGCTGGCACGCGGTTGGTTTTTTGGCAGTGAGGGCAAGCGAGTAACATGATAAACCCTTCGTTTATCTAACAATATATATAAATATATAACATAACAACTGGACTGTCGTACATAGTGCATGTCACGTCTAGGGTTGTTATGCTGTAGCGGCGCGCCGCTTTATACGAGAGAACCGTGGTCACTGACACAACGCATCAACGAGCATTTATTGGTCTTTTGATTGCTATTTCACTGGCATTCGTTTGGCTATTGACTCCATTTCTAGCGTCGGTGTTCTGGGCGATCGTGATGGCCATCTTGTTTGCCCCTCTGCAGCGGCGCTTTCTAAATCAATTTCCGAAAGCCCCCAATCTTGTGGCTTTGCTAACCCTGCTGCTAATTGTGCTGATCGTATTGTTGCCTGTGGGGTTTCTGGCGCAATCCGTATTGAGTGAGTTGATTCAGCTTTATCAGTTGGTACAGCGCGGTGATTTCAACGCTGGTGATAGGCTTGAGCAGGTCTATACGGCATTGCCTGAAAGCGCGCGACCATGGCTTGAGCGGGCTGGTCTCAGCGACATTGAGGCGATCAAATCCTACGTGTCACGTTTTGCGACTCAAGCGGTACGTTTAGTGGGCAATCAAGCGATTAATCTTGGGCAAAACACGTTTATGTTTGTGTTGAATCTGGGCATCATGCTTTACCTGCTCTTTTTCCTGCTGCGAGATGGCAGTGTCTTGTCCTCACGTGTCAACGCAGCGGTTCCTTTAGCGGAAAACCAAAAGACTCAATTCTTAGATAAATTAGCCACGGTGGTGCGCGCCACCATCAAGGGTAATGTGGTCGTGGCACTCGTGCAGGGCGCATTGGGTGGCCTTATATTTTGGATATTAGACATCCCGTCCCCAACGCTTTGGGGAACGGTCATGGCTTTGTTGTCTCTACTGCCAGCGGTAGGCGCAGGCTTGGTTTGGGTGCCGGTGGTGATTTACTTTGCTTTTACCGGTGAACTTGTCGATGCCTTGATATTGACGGCATACGGGGTGGTGGTGATTGGATTGGCCGATAACGTCTTGCGCCCGATATTAGTGGGTAAAGATACTCGGCTACCCGACTATTTGGTTTTGATATCCACGCTAGGGGGTTTGGCCTTGTTTGGTCTTATCGGCTTTGTCGCAGGACCTTTGATTGCAGCGCTATTTATTGTCGCCTGGGACCTGTTTGTTAGCCAACGCCATGCGCTGGAGGACTCAAACCAAGTGTCAGACAAGCCTGCGTCAGAGTAGCCGCGTCCTGACATAAAAAGACGGCCATATCCCCAGGTGCCATGACTTCAAGAATTTCTAGCATGGGATCAACCAGCTGACCCGAAGAGCCGCTGTCAGCATAGTCTGGCACATTCGTGTCTAAGTTTTCATCGAAAACCAAAGCCCCGACATGAACGGGTGCACCTCGTTCAAATAGGCTACGAGGCAGTAGGTAGGCCAGTGCGTTGGGGTCGGGGGGTCCAATCACCAACACCACGGTGAGTGTGAAGGCTGGTTCGGACGATGTGGCCTCGACTGAATCCTGTACCGTCAGTTCGATTTCCAACGGACCTTGGGCGCCCGGCGGGCTAATGCGTTTCGCAATAAGTCCGTCGATCATACGTGCTCGGCCGCCGTCTTTGCTGATGAGCTGTCGGTTGAATGGCTTTGAACCGATGTCTCTTCACCGAGTGCCGGCAAAAGGGCTGCCAGTAATTGGTTGAGTTCGGCTGTCATCAGGGTGAAGTCGCTGTCTAATTTCTCTTCTGGTGTCAGTCCTGCATCAGCATTTGATCGTTCTTGCAGCAAATCAAGTGGGGTGACGCGTTTGCAATCCGCTGTATCGGTCAATACAAAACTGATACGGTCTTGCCAAGTCAGGGCAAGACGGGTGCATTGGTAACCGGCTTCGACATGCCGAGCGATGGCATCGGAGGACAATTCGTGGCGCACGTAACGGATGACACCGGCACTGTCTCCAGTTGATTGCCATTGACTTTCTGGGTCAAGCGTAAAACCATCAGGAGCACTGCCAGCAATCATCCAGCTCGTCATCAATCCTGCCACAGAGTGCGCAAGTTGCAAAGGCTCAACAGGGTAGGGGTACATCGACTTACCAAGCGCCGACAAGACCTCTTCTGCTTGGCCACTTGAGGCCGCATCAATGACTAACCAACGATTGACGGGATCCACCCATACGGCAATGTCACGTGCGATATGAAATGCCCGCGGCATTAATTCGTCGGTCACGGTTTGTTTGAGATCTTTTAATTGCTTGCGACCGGGCCGATAGCCTTGCTCACCTTCAATAACCAGTGCTCGCGCCTTCACTTCCTGATTGATAACGGTGGCTGGCAGTAATTTTTTTTCAAGTCGCAGAGCCAATTGATATTGGTCGCCGACTGCGACCGCTAATCGATCATCTGTGTCACGAGGGGGCACCCAACCTTGCGCGGTGGCTGATAAGTCATCACTGCCCGCAAAGACATGGCTTTGCAGCGCAGCGGCAATTTCTTCGCTATGCGCTGCCCAATGAGCTGTTAATCGGAAAACTTTTAGATTTCTAAACCACATGCTTGCGCCACCTAGCCCTAGAGCAATATTAAACCGGGTGATAGTGTAGCGCGCCAAGTGGACGACAGTTGTCGTCAGACTTGGCAGGGGGGTGGTTTAGTCATGCCTTCAAAACAGGTGTGAACCAACAAATCGACTATGTCAGCATCACTGAATGCACCGCCAGTCTTGAGGAAGTCCGCCACCGGATCGCAAGAACGGGCATAGATGGTGTAAAGAATCACTTCACCAGGAAGTGCCGCCGATAAATCACCGGCCGCTTGTGCCTGTTCAATCCAGTCTCCCAAAAGCTCAGTCAGTGATTCGAGTTGGCTGACGTAAGGCTCGTAGGAAAGTAACGTTTGTTGAATGCTCGAGCGCGTCGAAGGCAACGAGGGCATGGTGCCGGTTAAATGAATAGAAACTGCCCAGCGCACGACTGATTTCAGTTTATCTACCGCTCTCAAGTGTGGGGGAAGGTCGCGCGCCATGGCGAGCGCATCCTCTAAAAATCGGGTCATCGATGCAGCGGCAAGACTGTCTTTAGAGTCGAAATGCTTATAGAGACTGGCTTTAGCGATGCCGACTTCGGCCGCGACTTCGTCCATCGTCATCAGGTCATAACCTTTTTGCGCCAAAAGTCGGTTCACGGCATCCAGAATGGCGTCTTCTCGAAATTTATGTTGCTGCTCTTTAAACGACAGCTTTTTAGTTGTGATGACGGTCATGTGCAATATTTCCGTGTTTTTCCGTGTTGCGTCTAGATTACAAATGGTATCTAATCAGTTTTGGTTTTAAACTGTTCAGTCTAATATTGTACTAGCTAGTCAATTTCGTTAAGACTTCGTTAAACCGAACGCTAGTTGTCATTACTGCTTGAGCGTCAAAATATGGTGTTTCTCACTTAGGTTTCGCTCACCTAGTTGCGCAAAGGTTCTAGTGTTTGGCGGCTGATGTTTTAAATCTGGTGATTGATGCTTCATGTAAGTACTGGTTCGGACTTTCTTGAAACGACAGAGCCTGATCCTCCAAATCTCTTAACTCAGTGGTCATTATGCCCTTAACCTCAACATTTGACGATGCCCCGCAGCATAATCACCCATCAGGCGGATTACCGTCGAGCGTCGCATCACGCGGTGAGGGCCAATGGCACTTGCAGGGCACGGGTTTGTTTCGTTGGAGTGTGTTTCGTGTGTACGAAGCGTCGCTATTTGTTCAAGCGCCATTGAGTGCTGAGGCTATCGCCGATTGTTTTGACGAGCTGCCACCCTTTGCATTGGTATTGAACTACCTACGTAATGTCAGTGCTGCACAAATCGCCAGCACCTCTGTTAGCGAGATGATTCGCCTTCGAAACGTTGACCCAATTGTTGCCGCGCAATGGGGCCAGCAGATGGCAGAATTGTTGCCAGACGTTTCGCTTGGTGACAAGCTGATTGGCCTTTTTAAACCTGGGCAAGGCGTGGTGTTTTACGCGAATGCGTCTGAGCTTGGAGAGGTTGCCCACACCACTTTTGTATCGTCATTTGCCTCTGTTTGGCTAGACCCAAACACCAAAGCGCCTGCGTTAAGAGCATCGCTACTTGGACTACAAAATGAGGCCCTGAGTTGACTGAAAACCAAAGAGTGCCGTCGCCTGGCGCGAGGATTGCCGTTGTGGGTTCAGGTATTGCTGGCTTAGCGAGTGCATGGTTACTTTCGCAGCGCTATCACGTGACACTGTTTGAGTCGGGGGCATATTTTGGTGGTCATTCCAACACCGTCGATGTGACCTTAGAAAACGTGACGCATCCAGTTGACACCGGTTTTTTGGTGCACAACGAACTCACGTACCCCAACTTGATCGCTCTGTTTGAGCACTTAAAGGTACCTGTACATAGCAGTGACATGACATTTGGTGTGTCAATCGATAACCCTGATATAGAGTGGGCGGGTACCAACCTAGGGACAGTGTTTGCTCAGAAATCAAACTTAATTAACCCAACGTTTTTGAAGATGCTGGCACAGATCCTGCGCTTTAACAAAGCGGCCAATGAGTATCTATCCGAGTCTCGAGAAAAGCAGTGGACATTAGAGCAATTGCTAGATGCTCATGGATACGGTTGGCATATGAGGCAGTGGTATTTGCTACCCATGGCAGCCGCAATCTGGTCCTCGTCAGTGAAAGATATTTTGGATTTCCCTGCGGCAACCTTTTTGCAGTTTTGTATTAACCACAGGCTGTTGCAAGTCGAAGGTCGTCCGCAGTGGCGAACTGTTCTGGGCGGTTCACGGGTTTACGTCCAAGCCATGTTGCCGGCTATCCAGGACGCCAGGCTCAACTGTGCCGTTCATCAGGTGACCCGCGACGCCGATGGCGTAGCCATTCGTAGTGAGCAGGGCATGGAACACTTTGACGCTGTTGTCATGGCATGTCACGCGCCCACCAGCCTTAAGCTTCTTGACGCTTTGCCGGAAGAAGAGGCGGTTTTGTCTGGCTTTCGTTACCAAATGAATGACGCCTACTTGCATGTTGACCGCGATTTGTTGCCGCGCCGCGAGAAAGTGTGGTCGGCTTGGAACTACTCGGCAGCAGGTGAGCAGGCCAAAGGGCTAGAGCAGGCGCGACCGGTGGCCGTGAGCTATCTCATCAATCGCTTGCAACCGCTACCGTTTAAAACGCCCGTTATTGTGACGCTTAATCCTTATGCGCCTCCGCGTGAAGAAAAGATCATTCGTACATTGAAATACGAACATCCCGTGATGGATCAAGCTGCCATAGATGGACAGCAGCAGTTGCCTGCCATTCAGGGACAAAACAAGGTCTGGTTTTGTGGCGCGTGGTGTGGCTATGGGTTTCATGAAGACGGTTTAAAGTCCGCCTTATCTGTGGCACGTGATTTCGACGTGACTATCCCGTGGGAGAAAGCGGCAGATGGGACTTAAGACACACGTCCAATCAAGTGCTGAGTCGAGCAGTCAGTCTGCCGAGTTACCGCCTGTCCTGCGTTTGGCAAAAGCACATGTGATGCATAAGCGATTCAGGCCGTTTGCGCACCCATTCGTTTATCGACTGTTTTGTTTGCAAGCAAAAGTCAACGAACCACAAGCATTATCTGCCCACAATAGTTGGTTGTTCGGTTTCAATCGATCGCGACCGGTGAGTCTGATGAATGCCGACCATGGTTATCGAGATGGCGGTGACTTGATGGTGTGGCTTGAAGAGACGATCAATGCGGTGGGTGTTTCGAAACCTGACGGTGATGTTTGGCTGCAATGTTTCCCGAGACTCTTTGGCTACGTGTTTAATCCCGTGAGCTTTTGGTATCTGTATGACAAGCAAGGGCAATTAAAAGTCATCGTGGCTGAGGTTAACAACACTTTCGGTCAGCACCATCAATACGTCTTAACCCATGAGTCGGGTGCAGCGATTGAAAGCGGCTCAGTACTTGCCTGCCAAAAGGTGTTTCATGTTTCGCCTTTTTGTCCGGTGGCTGGACGCTATCGATTTGAGTATGTCGTGAATCGAAAGGTGACGCGCATGACAATTGATTATTTTGATGACGACACTCAATCAGAACCTCTCATACACACGGCCATCGCAACTGAGCCGCACGCCTTTACGACACGCGGCCTGCTGGCAGCCGTAGCGCGGATGCCGTTAATGACCTATGGCGTGATCTTCAAGATTCACTGGCATGCCTTAAAACTCTGGCGCCGCGGCGCTAAATTTCATCGATTGCCTGCGTTGCCCAGCGACGAAGTCACATCTAATCAGAGAAAGTCTTCATGAACGTAAACGAGTACACCGCTAGCCGCATTTCGATACGCGAGCTACCACTGCCGGCTAAAGGTTTTGTAAAAATGCTGTCGCGACTGCAGGTGGGGTCGCTAACGTTGATTGATCCGCAGGGACGCAGTGAGCTATTTGGTCAGCAAGGTCAGCAACCGCATGCGCAGTTGCATGTCAAAGATTGGCGAATTGCTGGTCTGATCATGCGCAAAGGGGATATTGGATTTGCTGAGGGGTACCGACGAGAGTGGGTAGATTGCCCTGACTTGACTGGCTTGTTTCGCTTGGCCCTACAAAACGAGAAAGCCGTCGCTGCGGTGCATGGAACGTGGTGGGCCTTGTTACTCAAACGCCTGGCTCACTGGGTGTTACGAGACAATAATCGTCGCGGTAGTCGCCGCAATATTCTGGCTCATTACGATCTTGGAAATGCGTTTTATAAGCTTTGGCTAGATGAGACCATGAGTTACTCATCGGCGGTTTTTTCACCCGAAGCCACCGACGACCTTATACCGGCCCAACATGCCAAATACGATAGGTTGCTAGATCAAATTGACGCCAAGCCAGGCCAACACGTGTTGGAAATTGGCTGCGGATGGGGCGGGTTTGCCGAACGGGCAGCGCTGCGCGGTTTACGCGTCACTGGCATCACTTTGTCAGATGAGCAGTTATCGTGGGCTCAGGCGCGTATGGAAAAGGCAGGGTTAAGTGATCGAGTCGATCTGGCTATATGTGACTATCGAGACATCAAGGGTCAATATGACCATATCGTTTCGATTGAAATGTTTGAGGCTGTGGGTCTACGGCACTGGACAAGTTTTTTTAACAAAGTGCGTGCATGTTTGAAACCTGGTGGCAAAGCCGCTGTCCAAACCATTGATATCGCCAATGATCGTTACGATGAATACGTCAGTGGCACCGACTTTATTCAGCAATACATCTTTCCCGGCGGCATGTTACCGAGTCCGTCACGTTTTGAGGGGCTGGCTCACGCTGCTGCGCTTGAAGTCAAGGACGTATTTTCATTTGGGTTGGATTATGCCCGTACGTTGAGATTGTGGACGGCACGATTTGAGTCCGAACTCAGTGCGATACGTGAGCTGGGTTTTGACGAGTCTTTTGTGCGTATTTGGCGAATGTACCTAGCCTATTGCGAGGCAGGCTTCCTTGAACAACGAACGGATGTCAAACAATGGTTACTGTCACATCGAGCCTAAACCGAGTGTTAGGCACTCTAAACCCAATCAGGTTACTGAGCGTTGCTCTAGTCGCTTTCGCTGTCAGTGCGATTTCACCAGCGATTGCGCAAACCGCTAGTGCTGAGAAGACCGAACAAGCAGCCTCTCAGTCCAATGACCAAGCTTGGCAAGCCTTTTTGCCTTCAGCACGCAAAGTGGGCGAGGGGCAGTTCAGACGGTGGGGGTTTTTGGTCTACGATGCCACGCTTTGGTCTGCGACCGACCAATACCGTCCTAATCAGCCCTTTGCCTTAAGCCTAACCTATGCACGCAGCATTAGCCGTGACCAGATTGTGGATGCCTCGATTGACCAGATGGCAGAGTTGGGCATTAAGGTCGATCAACATCCGGAATGGCGTAAGAAATTACAAAACGTGTTTGTGGATGTTTCAGAAGGGGATTCGCTCACCGGTGTGTACACCCCAAGCCAGGGCGCGGTCTTTTATGCGGGCGATCGACTCACTGGCCAGGTCGATGAAAGCTTGGCCAAGGCTTTTTTTGCCATTTGGCTTGATCCAAACACCACGGAACCAGATTTGCGTCTGTCGCTGTTAGGTCAGTCCCAGTGATCAGACAATGGCCTTTGACCGCTTACAGCGCGTTGGCGTTTCCTTTGGCAATGGCCATGCTACCCATTTATATGGTGGCACCCAAATTTTATAGCGCCACCTTGGGTGTCAGTCTTACCGCTATTGGATTGACACTTTTTTTTGTACGTCTTATCGATACCTTGCAAGATCCACTGATCGGACGCTTGGTGGATTGGCTAACCCGTTATAAGCATGGCTGGACCTTGTTGATGGTGGCAGCTGGAGTGGGTTTGGCGCTTGGCTTTGCGTTACTTTTTGCGCCAATGGTAGCTGGCCAAGGCGCTTTGTTGTGGTGGTTGGCAGGCAGCTTGGTGCTGGTTTACACCGCCCACAGCTTCATGAATGTTTGTTACTTGGCCTGGGGCGCACGTTTAACAGATGACGAGGCAGGGCGTGCGCGGGTAACGGCTTGGCGTGAGGCAAGTGGAATTTTTGGTGTGGTGTTGGCCTCGGTCTTACCTGCTATTTGGGTTGCTGAATATGGCGGCTTAGTCGGTTATCGATACTTTACGGTTGCGTTTGTAGTCGCATTGATACTGGGTTTGACACTCACGTTGCGATTTTCTCCGAGACCCATCGTAACAGTCGCTCGACAACGTCCTCATTGGCGTAGCGCCATGGCGCAACCACTTGTCAGGCGTCTTTACGGGTTTTATTTGTTGAACGCGACCTCAGCCGCGATTCCTGCCACGCTTATTCTCTTTTACGTCGACGATGTGTTGCAGCAATCGGGGCAAGAAGGGCTTTTCCTTGGTGTTTATTTTTTAGCCGGTTTGCTGACCCTACCGCTTTGGGTCAAACTGTCTGATCGCATCGGTAAGGTTAAAGCCTGGTTGATCGGTTCCGTTTTAGCTAGCGCTGCATTAGCGACAGCGGCTTTTTTAGGCAGCGGCGATGTATTGGCCTATGCCTTGGTTTGTCTCATATCTGGCGCGGCCTTAGGGGCTGACTT
>JAWOGG010000021.1:0-23090 GCA_046497085.1 Orrella sp. | reverse complement strand
CGCAACTCCCGCGGCATGACACCAACACCGACCGGGGATGAAATGTACGCGCTGTTTGCGCCCATCGTCACGGCATTCACCAGCGCCAAAGCGAAAGTGGTTCGCAGTGGTGGACAACTTTCGGGACACGTCGCCGTTGGACACTTAGCCAGCTTGGGGCACAGCGTCTTACCAGACGCGCTGATGTCATTTGCCCACAAACACCCTAGAGTCACGTTTTCGTTTTCAGAAGGATTGACGGATCCTTTATGCGAAGCGGTAGCCAACGGTCGCTTGGACTTGGCCATCACCAACCGCCCTTCCTCACAAAACGACCTAACCATAGAGCACGTGCTTGACGAAGAGGTCGTACTGGCCTCGCCCGGCCACACCGACTTAGGTATACCCGATCGCGTGGCCGTGGCAGAAATACAAGAGTATCAATTCATCATGCCCACCAAAGGGCATGGCTTGCGGCAATTGGTATCAAGAGCGTTACTGCACAGTCGCTTGTCTATTGTGCCGGTGTTTGAAATGGACTCTTTTATCTCGCTGGCCACGTTGGTCAACAAAGGCAACTTTTTGACTTTCTTCCCTGTGGGCATTGTGCGCAATCTTGCAGCGCAGTCGTCCATTAACCTCAGATCTCACCACCTGATTGACCCTGTCATTCGACGCGAGATGGTGTGTGCGAGCAGTCCCCGACGCCCATTAAGCCCTGCGGCAGAGGCGCTTTCTCAGGCCTTAATCCACGCTGTGAAAGAGGCCAGCCAGCCCATCCCAATCGGCACTGAATAAAAATACGCCTGATCAGTCCTCGCGACCATCGTGCTCAGACTGCTCATCCTCATCGGGTTGACGAGGCTTAATCCGCGAAGCCACCAAAAGTCCGACTTCGTAGAGCACCCACAGCGGCACTGCCAGCATGAACTGGCTAATCACATCAGGTGGCGTCACGATGGCAGCAATCACAAAAGCCACCACGATGACGTAGCCACGGATTTCGCGCAGTTTATCTATGCTCATGATGCCCATACGCACAAGCAAGATCACAGCTATAGGCACCTCAAAAGTGATGCCGAATGCCAAAAACATCGTCATCACAAAATTGAGATAAGCCTCAATATCAGGCGCTGGGGTGATGGATTGAGGTGCGAAGGAGCTAATAAACGCAAACACCGTTTGAAACACAACGAAATAACAAAACGCCATGCCAACCAGAAACAGCAGCGAGCTTGAAAGAATCAGCGGCAAAGCCAACCGCTGTTCATTACGGTATAAGCCCGGCGCCACAAAAGCCCAAACCTGATAGAGCACAAACGGCAAGGAAAGAATAAATGCCGCCAACATGGTCACCTTCACCGGCACCATGAACGGCGTGATCACCCCCGTGGCAATCATTCGGGTGCCCTGGGGTAGAGTCGCCAGCATCGGCTGCGCCAAGAAGTCGTAAATGACTGAGGCGCCTGGGAACATAAACAGCACCACAAAAACGACAACCACTGCCGCGACGGCTTTGATCAGCCGATCACGCAACTCAACCAAATGGGAAATAAAGCCTTCCTGCGGACTGGCTGGTGCTTCTGGTGTATCACTCACGTTTAGCCTCCGCACCTGAGGCAGGCGGTTGAGCCGACGACGGTTTCACCTCGGCACCTGATGAAGGCACCGAATCATATCCACGAATGGTTTGCTCATCAGACGATTCATTTGATGTGTGACCGTCCTGCGGGGCTGGCTCGGGAGTATCTGCCTGGGTGGACTGAGGAGTGGACTGAGGAGTGGACTGAGGAGTGGACGGCGGATCGGCCTTGGTTGGCTCATCATCTCCCTTCAGGTCACTCTCGAGCGAGGAAAACTCTTCTTTTGAGGCGTTGAATTCGTTTTTTATGCGAGCTTCTGTCTCAGCAAAAGAGCCTTTCACGGATTGCGCAGCCGATTCCATTTCATCTTTCATCTTGCGCAATTCATCCAACTCAACCTCGCGCTGAATGTCGCCCTTCACATCACTCACGTAACGCTGGGCACGACCCAGCAGATGACCCACTGTACGGGCCACCTTAGGTAATTTTTCCGGGCCGATCACAACAAGCGCAACCACGCCAACGAGCATCAACTCAGTAAAGCTGAGATCAAACACACCATGCCTTTAATCAATCACATCAACCGATAGGCTGACACCAAGATGGAATTATTTTGACGACGACCCTGATTTTTCTTTGGCTTGCACGTCAATCGTCTCTCCCGATGCGACGCGTTGCGTTTGCGTCTGCTCGGTGTCTTCCTTATCGGCATTGTCGTTGGCATCTTTCATGCCCTCTTTAAAACCCTTTACCGCGCCACCTAGGTCGGTACCCATATTACGTAATTTTTTAGTACCAAAAACCAAGGCCACGATTAGCAAAACAACTAACCAGTGCCAAATGCTAAAGCTGCCCATTGAAGTTCTCCGGTCAAGCGTTTGGGATGGCGCGCCCTGTCCAAGGACGCGGACCACCCATAATATGAAAATGAAGATGACCGACTTCTTGCCCACCATGAGCGCCAGAGTTGATCACCACCCGAAAACCCCCGTCCGGACCAGGATGGCATCCGTTCTCTAAGGCTATCTTCGGTACCAATGTCATCATTCTACCCAACCACTCGCTATCTGCGGGCCCCACATCCTGTAGGGAAACCACGTGGTGTTTGGGAACCACTAAAAGGTGTATGGGCGCCGCTGGATTGATATCGTGAAACACAACGCAGTCGTCGTCGCGGTACACAATATCTGCGGGTATTTCGCCTTTAACAATCTTACAAAAAATACAGTTATCACTCATCTTTAGCAGCCTCCTGAGGGCGGCGGGCTTTCTCTTCCAAGCCAGACAAACCCTCACGCCGGGCTAATTCCGCCAACACCTGTTCGGGACGTAAGCCGTGGTGCGTGAGGTTGACCAAACAATGAAACCAAAGGTCTGCGGTCTCAGCGATCACCCGCTCCGGTTGCCCATCTTTACTGGCCATCACCAACTCTGTGGCCTCTTCACCGACTTTTTTCAGAATCGAATCCTGACCTTTGGCCAATAGTTTCGCCACATAAGAGGTCTCTGGGTCCCCGCCCGCGCTCACACGCCGGCTTTCGAGAACATCGGCCACCCGAGCCAACGTTTGTTCAGTTTCTGGCGTGTTTGTCATGACTTATAAATTTGTTCAGGGTCCTTCAACACGGGATCCGTGATGTGCCATTCCATTTTGCCATCTTTATCGACCAATTGCCGATAAAAGCAACTTTCTCGACCAGTATGGCAGGCAATATGCCCTATCTGTTCCACTGATAGCAAAATAACGTCCGCGTCACAATCTAGGCGGATGTCGTGCACGCGCTGACCATGACCTGATGATTCGCCTTTGCGCCACAACGATTGGCGCGAGCGTGACCAATAAACAGCTTGCCGAGTTGCGGCAGTCTGGGCCAATGCGTCGGCGTTCATCCAGGCCACCATCAACACCCGACCGGTTTGGTGGTCTTGTGCGATCGCAGGTATCAGGCCTTGTTCATCGAACTTGACATCGTCAAGCCAAGACGGTTTCGTTGCTGTTGTGTTCGATGTGTTTGTGCTCATCGCGCCCTTGTCCTTACCGCAATACCCTGCGAGGCCATGTATTGCTTGGCCTCATCAATCGTGTGCTGACCGAAATGAAAAATACTCGCTGCCAACACCGCACTGGCTCCGCCCGTGGTCACACCTTGTGCAAGGTGCTCCAAAGTACCCACGCCGCCTGATGCAATGACTGGCACGCTCACCGCGTCAGAGACAGCGCGCGTTAACGCCAAATCGAAGCCCATTTTGGTGCCGTCGCGATCCATGCTGGTCAACAGCACCTCACCCGCCCCGGCACTCACCATGCGGTCGGCCCATTCCAGTACGTCGATGCCAGTGGCACGTCGCCCGCCATGGGTATAAACCTCCCAACGAGGGGCATCATCAGAACTGTCTGCCACCCGGCGTGCATCAATCGCAATCACCACACACTGAGAGCCATGATAGTCGGTTGCTCTTTTGATGAGATCCGGATCCGCAATGGCCGCGCTGTTGATCGACACTTTGTCGGCACCCGCATTCAATAAACGTTGCACGTCACTGACTTTGCGAATACCTCCGCCAACGGTGAGCGGTATAAAAACTTCACTCGCCACCGCTTCAATGATTGGAATAATGAGGTCCCTGTCATCGCTAGTGGCAGTGATGTCCAGAAAGGTAAGCTCGTCAGCGCCTTGTTCGTTGTAACGCTCGGCGATTTCAACCGGATCACCTGCGTCGGCCAGATCCACAAAATTAACCCCCTTCACCACTCGGCCTGCAGTCACATCGAGGCAAGGAATGATTCGCCGGGATAAGCCGTTGCAACGGGCGTCGGCCACAAGGTCCGGGGAGGTACTCAAGGGTTTAACTCATCTGCACGCTGGACCGCCGCCTGAAAATCGAGCGTGCCTTCATAAATACTGCGACCCAAGATAGCGCCTTCAACGCCATCTTCTTCGACCGCGCATAAGGCATCGACATCGCTTAAGTCAGTGATACCACCCGAGGCAATCACAGGAATCCGAACGTGGCGCGCCAAGGCGACTGTGGCCTCAACATTGACACCAGACAACATGCCATCGCGCCCGATGTCGGTATAGATGATGGCCTCACAACCATAATCCTCAAATTTTTTAGCCAGATCGTTCACACTGTGTTTGGTCAACTTACTCCAGCCATCAGTGGCGACCCGGCCGTCTTTGGCGTCCAAACCAACAATGATCTGGCCTGGGAAAGCACCGCATGCATCCTGCAAAAAACCAGGATTTTTAACCGCTGCCGTTCCAATAATGGCATACGAAACACCCGCATCCAGATAACTCTCTATGGTGTCAAGATCGCGAATGCCACCACCGATTTGCACGGGCACTTCCTCGCCCATGGCATCCACTATGGCCTTGATCACGCTCTCATTACGTGGCTTGCCCGCAACTGCCCCATTGAGGTCGACAAGGTGCAAGCGTCGCGCCCCTAAATCGGCCCAGCGGATGGCCATTTCAACCGGATCATCAGAAAACACGGTGGCATCGTCCATGTCGCCTTGGCGCAGGCGCACACATTTGCCGTCTTTCAAGTCAATGGCGGGTATGAGGAGCATATCGATACGGTATCGGTTAGGTTGATTGGAGAGGTGTCTTTTATCTGACCTGCTGGCCTTAGTACCATGGCTACTACAAACACTACCTAAGGTTTGCTGTTTTGGTTTGCTATTAAAACTTGCTATTAAGGCATACTTTTTTAAGGTTTCCAGTCTACAAAATTACGCAGCAGGCGCAAACCATCTTCTGCACTTTTTTCTGGGTGAAACTGAACAGCAAAGATATTGTCATGGGCCACGGCACAAGTGAAGGGGTACCCATAGTCGGCCTCGCCCACTGAAAGGTCTGGGTTTTCCACGACAACATGGTAGCTGTGCACAAAGTAGAAAGGCGAGTGGTCAGCGATGCCTTCCCAAAGAGGGTGGTCGCCGGTTTGACGCACGGCGTTCCAACCCATGTGAGGAATCTTCAAACGATCGTGACCGGCCTCTGGTTCAAATGCTGCTCCGGTAAATCGCGTCACCCGGCCCGGGAGAAGTCCCAGGCACGCGGTTGGTCCCTCATCACTACGGGTAAATAACATTTGCTCGCCGACACACACGCCCAACAGCGGTTTCTTATCAGCGACTTCAATCATCACATCGCGTAACCCAGCTTCATCTAAGGTGCGCATGCAATCGGCCATCGCTCCTTGTCCAGGTAGCACGACCCGGTCGGCACTCAAGATGACATCGCGGTCTCCGGTGAGCCTGACATCTGCGTCCGGCGCCGCATGCTTGAGGGCGCGCTGCACCGAGTGGTAATTACCCATCCCGTACTCAACGATTGCTATGACTGTCATGGTATTTGGTCTGTTCAGCGCGAGGACTCGCGCTTACAGCACCCCTTTGGTCGAAGGTATTTCACCGGCCTGCCGTGGGTCTAGCTCAGTCGCTGCCCGCAACGCACGACCAAATGCCTTAAAGACTGTTTCACACTGGTGGTGCGCATTCATCCCGCGCAAGTTGTCTATGTGTAACGTCATGAGTGCGTGATTAACAAGCCCTTGAAAAAACTCGCGGCTTAAATCAACATCAAAATCGCCCACTCGCGCACGTGTGAACGGCACATTGAAAATCAAACCAGGGCGACCTGACAAATCAATCACCACTCGCGAGAGCGCTTCGTCTAGTGGCACATAGGCGTGGGCATAACGGCGCAAACCGCGCTTGTCACCCCAAGCCTTCGACAGGGCTTGGCCGAGGGTAATGCCGACGTCTTCGACCGTGTGGTGCGCATCAATGTGCAAATCACCCGTGGCTTTGATCTCTAGGTCGATCAGACCGTGACGTGCGATTTGATCCAACATGTGATCAAGAAATGGCACACCAGTGTCAATCGATTGACGGCCAGTGCCGTCAAGGTTTAGCGAAACCCTAATTTGAGTTTCTTTGGTATCACGGGTTATGTCAGCGGTTCGCATAAGGGTACACAGATAAGGGGCACAGAATTAAAGGACGCACATCAGACTAAAGGTCAGTCACTTAAACCATATTGTACGGGGCTTATCAACCTAGTACTCGTCATTGATCACAAAAGCGTCAGGGTTTGGGTGCCGGTAAGGATGACAGTAAGGAACATGGTAATAAGGATCCCGGCGCTGACTATTGGTCTTTGGGTTGATCATCCATCCGGTAACGCGCGCTTTGGGCGTGGGCCTGCAAGCCCTCGCCCAATGCCAAGGTATTGGCCACCGCACCGAGGGTTTGAGCGCCGGCTGCAGAAACATGGATGATGCTCGAGCGTTTCTGAAAATCATACACGCCCAATGGCGAAGAGAACCGTGCCGTGCGCGACGTGGGCAGCACGTGATTAGGACCCGCACAATAGTCGCCGAGCGACTCTGAGCTGTGGCGCCCCATAAAAATAGCGCCCGCATGTCGCAGCTGAGGCAACAGTGCGTCAGGATCTTCAACCGACACTTCCAAGTGCTCGGGAGCGATTTGATTGCTGATGTCACAAGCGTGCGCCAGGCTTTCCACCTTGATTAGGGCACCACGGTTTTTAAGGCTGGTGGCAATGATGTCAGCACGCGGCATCGTCGGTAACAGCCGCTCAATCGACTCACTGACAGCCTCTAAAAACGCTGCGTCTGGGCAGAGCAAGATGGCTTGCGCCAACTCGTCGTGCTCTGCCTGAGAAAACAAATCCATGGCGATCCAATCTGACGGGGTCTTGCCATCACAAATCACCAAGATTTCACTGGGCCCTGCGATCATGTCAATGCCCACCGTACCAAACACACGTCGCTTGGCCGCGGCAACATAGGCATTTCCAGGACCCACAATCTTGTCAACCGCTGTGATGGACGCTGTGCCGTAGGCCAACGCACCAACGGCCTGGGCACCACCAATGGCGTAGATGCGGTCCACACCACTGATGGCTGCGGCGGCCAAGACCAGCGCATTTTGAGTGCCATCAGGCGTTGGCGTGACCATGGTTAACTCTTCCACACCGGCGACTTTGGCGGGAATGGCATTCATCAACACTGACGAGGGGTACGCGGCCTTGCCACCCGGCACATAGAGACCCACACGGTCTAACGGTGTGATTTGTTGACCGAGGCGGGTGCCGTCGGCTTCGGTGTAAGACCAACTTTCTTGGCGCTGCTTCATGTGATACTGGCGCACCCGATCGGCTGCCGCTTCTAGGGCATCACGCTGGGTGGTCGCAAGGCCATCCAAAGCCTTTTGCCATTCGGCCGGTGCGATTTCAAGTTCAGCCACTGTTTGGACTGGCATGCGGTCAAATCGGCGGGTGAACTCCAATAAGGCCTCATCACCTCGCTCTCGCACCTGAGCCAAGATTTCAGCGGTGGCCGCCTCAATCGTATGATCCTCGGCGGCATCGACGTGCAACAGTGACTGAAGCTGACTAGCGAACTCGGGGGCGCTAGCGTCTAAACGAGAGATATTTGCACTCATGTGGTGACCAACATTACGACAAAGGTTTAAAAGGACAACAATCAGACGGAGCGGTTGCTCGCCGCTTCAAAAGCATCAATGACGGGTTGCAACAACGCGTGGCGGGTTTTTAGCGCAGCACGATTAACGATTAAACGCGATGAAATCGGCATGATGTCTTCAACGGCCTGTAAATCATTGGCTTTAAGCGTATTGCCGGTGGACACCAAATCCACGATCGCATCAGCCAAGCCGATCAGCGGTGCCAATTCCATAGAACCGTATAACTTGATCAGATCTACATAGACACCTTTTGACGCGAAATGTTCACGCGCTGCCGCCACATATTTTGTGGCGACCCGAAGACGGGCGCCCTGGCGCACCGCCGCGTCGTAATCGAACCCATTGCGCACCGCTACACAAAGGCGGCAGCGTGCGATGCCTAAATCTATCGGCTGATACAGCGCGCCGGGGTGGATGGCGGCGTGTTCAATCAATACATCCTTACCAGCGATACCCAGATCGGCTGCGCCGTACTCAACATACGTGGGCACATCCGAGGCCCGCACGATGATGATGCGCACATCGGGTCGGTTGGTTGGCAAGATCAGCTTGCGCGATTTTTCTGGGTCTTCCGAGACTTCAATGCCTGCCGACTGCAACAAGGGCAGCGTCTCTTCAAAAATACGGCCTTTTGAGAGCGCCAGAGTCAGTGGTTGCATTGTTGTGTTCTCGGTCATCCGCTCGCTCATTGGGTCACCCGCTCGATGTTTGCGCCGAGTTGACGCAATTTGCATTCCATTTGGCTATAGCCTCTATCTAGGTGGTAAATGCGTTCGACGATTGTCTCACCGCTTGCTGCCAAGCCTGCAATCACTAAGCTGGCTGACGCTCGCAAATCGGTTGCCATCACCGTTGCGCCCGAGAGCTGCGCCACACCGCGGACCACCGCGGTGTGGCCATCAATTTCGATGTCTGCCCCCAAGCGGATGAGCTCTTGGACGTGCATAAAGCGATTCTCGAAGATGGTTTCGACCACAATCCCAGTGCCTTGAGCGACCGTATTGACCGCCATGAACTGCGCCTGCATATCGGTCGCAAACCCTGGGTATTCGTGTGTTCGAACATCAACGGATTGCGGCCGACCAGTCATCCTGGCACTGATCCAATCGCTACCGGACTCGATTTCAACGCCCGCCTGGGTGAGCTTGCTCAACGTAGCGCCCATGGTTTCGGGTGCCACTTGGTTCAATCGAATATCGCCACCGGTTGCGGCCACTGCACAAAGGAAACTACCCGCCTCAATGCGATCAGCAATCACCGTGTGTTCTGCACCATGTAACGCAGCCACGCCTTCGATCTCAATACGGTCGGTGCCGTGACCAGAAATGCGCGCGCCCATTTTGATTAGCAAGTTAGCCAAATCCACAACCTCGGGCTCGCGTGCGGCGTTCTCTAATACGGTAGTGCCTTCGGCCAAGGTTGCCGCCATCATCAAGTTCTCAGTGCCGGTTACCGTCACCATGTCGGTGCGAATCACCGCCCCTTTCAGACGCTTAGCCTTCGCAATGACGTAACCGTGCTCGACGCTGATCTCAGCACCCAAGGCCTCTAAGCCACTGATGTGTTGGTCAACAGGACGTTGGCCGATGGCGCAACCGCCGGGCAAGCTGACTCGCGCCTCTCCAAACCGCGCCACCAACGGTCCCAACACCAAGATCGACGCCCGCATGGTTTTGACCAAATCATAAGGCGCTTCTAACGAGCCGATAGAACTGGCATCGAGAGTGACGCTTTGCCCACCATCACGGGAGGTTTTAATGCCCAACTGCTCGAGTAAGCGCAACGCCGTTTGAATGTCCTTTAAGTCGGGCACGTTATGTAGCCGTACGGGCTGCGCGGTTAATAACGCGGCACACAGAATAGGGAGCGCGGCGTTCTTAGCCCCTGAGATGGCTATCTCACCGTGCAGCTCGGTGCCGCCGGTGATGCAAAGGCGATCCATTAGGTGTTCGTCCCGTCTTCTTGTGGGGTCAGTGTTTTCATGGACAAAGCGTGAATTTCGTCTTTCATACGATCACCTAGGGCTTGGTACACCAATTGGTGGCGCGCGATCAGACGCTTGCCTTCGAAGGCATCACTCACAATCACCGCCTCAAAATGGGCGCCATCGCCAGTGACCTCGACGCGTTTACAGGCCATGCCTTTCTCTATGTATTGGCGAATATCTTCAGGGGTGGGCAACATAACAGTCCTATCAAAGTCTCAATTTGTACCCACTATCGAGCAAACGCAAAGCCACAATAGCAAGCACCACAAATACAGATGACACCACCGCCACACTCAACCAAGGGGAACTGTCAGCCACCCCAAAAAAACCGTAACGGAAGCCATCTATCGTATAAAAAATCGGGTTCCAATGCGACACACCCTGCCAAAAAGGTGGCAGATTGTGGATGGAATAGAACACACCCGACAAAAACGTCGCCGGCATGATCAAGAAATTCTGAAAAGCCGCCAATTGGTCAAACTTCTCTGACCAAAGACCGGCAATCAAACCCAGAATCCCCATGATGGCGCAAGCCAAGACAGCGAACGTCAATACCCATCCCGGTGCCACCATAGACAGCGGGAAAAACAGTAGCGCCACAATCCAAACCGCGAGGCCCACGGCTAGCCCGCGCACCACAGCGGCAAGCACATAGGCCGCAAAAAACTCCCGATTGGAAATCGGTGTCAGCAACACAAACACCAAGTTCCCAGTCACTCGGCTTTGAATCAGTGAAGACGATGGATTGGCAAAGGCGTTTTGCAACATGGACATCATCATCAGTCCAGGTATCAAAAACTTGGTGTAAGGAATCTCGTCGTAAACCTGCACGCGATCTTGCAGTACCTGCGCAAACACAATCAGATAAAGCAAAGCAGTGATCACTGGTGCGGCAATGGTTTGAAACCCGACCCGCCAGAAACGTAACAACTCTTTGTAAAACAAAGTGTAGAAGCCAGATCTCACTTCTGGGTTAGTCTCTACCGGTCTCATAAGGCCTCCTGAGCGGTGCGATCATCACGCATGATCTGCACAAACGCTTCTTCAAGACCTGCCCCACCGACGCGCGCTAACAGCGCCTCGGTGGTATCGAGTGCGACCACGCGACCGCCACGCAACATGGCAATCCGACCACACAGTGCCTCCGCTTCCTCAAGATAGTGTGTGGTCAATAAAATCGTGTGGCCTTCTTTGTTCAATCGGGCAATAAATTCCCACAAACTGCGGCGCAAGTCGACATCAACACCCGCAGTGGGTTCGTCTAGGACGATGACAGGTGGTCGGTGAACCAGGGCTTGCGCCACCAGCACCCGACGCTTCATGCCACCCGATAAGGCGCGCATGTTGGCGTTGGCTTTCTCGGTCAAACCGAGGTTATGCAAGACTTCATCTATCCAGTCGTCATTGTTTCGAAGGCCGAAGTAGCCCGACTGAATTCGTAACGTTTCACGAACCGTAAAAAAGGGGTCGTAGACCAGCTCTTGTGGCACCACGCCCAATGCGCGACGCGCACGCCGAAAATCGTCGACCACGTCATACCCGCCAACCCAGGCACGACCTTCAGTGGCGTAGGACAAGCCCGCCAGAATGGAAATCAGGGATGTCTTACCCGCGCCATTAGGCCCTAACAAACCAAAAAACTCGCCGTACTCGATCCGCAAATTCACATCCTGCAATGCCATCAAGCCCTGCTTTGGCTTTTTCTGCACGCGATCCCACCAGTGCTTGTGGGGCGCTAAATAAGTTTTGTGGATGTGTTCGAACTCAATTGCTGCAGATGACATATTTAATTGCTTGTGTTGCGCGCGTTCAAAGCCGAGATCAGGCCATCGATACCAGAACGGTTGATTTCTTGAGAAAACTGCCCGCGATAATTCTGGATCAACCAGATGTTCTCGACGTTCAAGTCATAGATACGCCAGCCCTCTGGCGTACTCTCTAGGCGGTAATCGATTCGTATCGGCTGCACATTGGAGCCCTGGACTACGCTTGAACGCACCACCACGTCCTTGGCTTGTTCATCGCCACGAAACGGCAAGACTTCCATGCTCGTGCCGTTGTCGATACGCGCCAAAGCACCACTGTAGGTGCGCACCAACGTCATGCGAAAGGCATCGACCAATGCGTTGCGTTGCTCGGGCGTTGCACGTCGCCAATATTTGCCTGCTGACAGACGGGTTGTTTTTTCAAAATCAACATAGGGCATCACATACTCTTCGACGATCTCGTTGATCCTGTCGATATCCTGATCCCTGACAGCAGGATCGGACTTCAGTACGGTAAGCAGTTGATCAGACACTTCCTGCACAAAAACTGGAGGTGATGCCTTTGGGTCTGGTGCAGCCACAGCTGGGCGATGACTAGACCAAACCAGCATCGCAACCATTACCAATGCGGCGAGCAACCACCCGGTTGACTTTTGAGTACTTAATTTCATTGTTGTTTCTCCGGTTCAATGCCAAGAGCCTCATCGTCGGCTGGCACGTCTTCATAATCTTCGTAGTCTGGCAACGCCTGCGCATCTGAATCACCCGACACTTGGGCTCGTCGTCGCTGAAGGTAAGCGTCGCGGATAAAGCTGTAGGGATCTAAGGCCGTGCTATCCACTGTTTTACTGACGGTCAGTAAAGACTCACGAATGACCACAAACTCAAGACCCCAGAGCGAATTACGCAGCGGCACGTTCTCAATCAAACCAATCGTATCAAGCTGATTGCCAACCAAGTTAACCACGTCACCTGCGCCATCGCGCACACTACTCGCCCCCAAAATAGGAAGCACCAAGTATGGGCCTTGTGGCACACCCCAAACGCCTAGTGTCACCCCAAAATCGTTGGCAATCCGTGGCTGACCCCGTTCACTGGCCAAATCAAAACACCCACCGAGACCGAGTGTTGTGTTGAGCATGAAACGACCGACCGTATTGATGGCATCAAAGTGACGTTGTTGTAGTGTGCTGTTAACCGCTGACCATATTTCGCCGATATTCAAATAGGCATTGCGCAAACACGTTCGCACAGGACGAGGCGTGACAAACGCGTACAGCTCTGCAACCGGACGAATCACGCCACGGTCTAGTTCGTCGTTAAACGCATATGTCCCACGGTTCATGCCTTCCCACGGGTCTGCCGGGTTTTCTGGGCCTTGAGTTGCCGCACAGCCGCCAAGCACAACCACTGCTGACATCAACACAACGCGATTAAGGTGGCGCTTAAGGTGGCGCTTAAGGTGACTATTAAAGCGACTATTAAGTCCGATCATCGGAATCATTCTGCCGCCCCTTCGCTTTCGGCTGTGCCATAAAGAAATTGACTGATGAGTTGCTCAAGCACCACTGCACTTTGAGTCAAGTTGATGGCGTCGCCAGCAACCAACATCTGCTCAGATCCACCGGCGTCTAGACCGATATATTGCTCACCGAGCAGGCCGGAAGTCAAAATACTGGCCGAACTATCGGTTGGGAATTCGAACGATTTTTCAAGATCAAACGACACCACTGCTTGATAGGTTGAATCATCAAAACGAATGTCAGCCACCCGCCCGACCACCACGCCAGAACTTTTAACCGGGGCGCGCACTTTTAAACCGCCAATGTTTTCAAAGCGAGCCTGTACTGTGTATGTGTCTGCCAACGAAAAGCTGCTGAGATTGCCCGCCCTTAACGCTAAAAACACCAACGCGACGATGCCAAGCAGCACAAATAGGCCAACCCAAACATCTACCTTTTCATTGGACATACGGCTTACCTTATTAATTAACTGAACATCAATGCTGTCAGGACAAAGTCCAAACCAAGCACAGCCAAGGAACCTGCAACCACGGTACGCGTGGTCGCTCTTGAGACACCTTCAGGAGTTGGGCGACACTGCCACCCCTCAAACAACGCAATCAAAGTCACTGCCACTCCGAAGACCACACTTTTGATGACACCGTTAAGCACATCATCAAACACATCCACGCCATTTTGCATCTGCGACCAAAAGGCTCCGGTGTCGATCCCAATCAGAACCACACCAACAAACCAGCCCCCCAGAATACCAACCATAGAAAAAATCGCCGCCAAAATCGGCATGGCAATAATCCCGCCTAAAAACCGGGGCGCGAGCACTCGCCTTATAGGGTCTACGGCCATGACCTCCATGGCCGCGAGCTGCTCACCGGCTTTCATCAGACCGATTTCCGCGGTCAGGGACGTGCCCGCCCGACCCGCAAACAACAACGCCGTGACCACGGGGCCAAGTTCGCGTGTCAGCGAAAGGGCGACCAGTAAACCGAGTGCTTCTTCGGAGCCGTAGCGGTTGAGCGTGTAGTAGCCCTGCAGACCAAGCACAAAGCCAACAAACAGCCCCGAGACGGCGATGATTAATAAAGAATAGTTACCGATGAAGTGTACTTGTTGCAAGACCAAGCGCGGACGTTTGACCACAATGCCCAATCGGGTGATCAGCATGACAAAAAATCGAGCCATCTGCCCTAACGAGACCAGCGCGGTCCGGGTTCGCCGACCGAGTGCTGCGACACCACCAAGGATGCTCATTGGTCAACCCCTTGGCGCTCACACCAACGCTCAAATTCGGGGGTGACTGGATAATCAAACGCCACAGGGCCGTCAGCCTCACCGTCAAGGAACTGCCTGACATACGGATCGGTCGACTTATTGAGTGTGGCCGGCGCACCTTGTGCTTTTAATTCGCCCTGCCCAACGAGATAAACCACATCGGCAATCTCAAATGACTCGGCGACATCGTGAGTAATCAAAACCGAGGCACAACCCAAGCGATCAGACAAGCGTCGTATCAAGCGTGCGGTCACACCCATCGAAATCGGGTCGAGACCGGCAAACGGTTCATCGTAAAACACCAATTCTGGTTCGCGCACAACGGCGCGTGCCAAGGCGACGCGTCTGGCCATTCCCCCTGAAATCTCAGACAGTCTCAAGTGTGCCGCGGCCTTTAATCCGACCGCCTCTAATGTGTTTAACACTTTGACGGTGAGATCTTGCTCAGAAGTTAGTTCATGCTCACGCAACGGGAATGCGACATTCTCAAACACATTCAAGTCAGTGAATAACGCCCCATGCTGAAACAGCACACCCATGCGTTGGCGCAATGACTGTAGACCTGAGGCGTTGATGTTGGGCAGGGGGTGACCAAACACGGTGACCGTGCCAGATTGGGGCACCAGTTGACCCGTCGCTGCTCTCATGATGGTGGTCTTGCCGGAGCCGGACCCACCCATCATGGCCACTACTTCACCTGACTTGATTGTTAATGACAAATCAGACAAAACGACGAAGTCGCCATAGCCTAGCGTGACGCGGTCAAATGACAGCAGCGGGCTTTTCTCAGTGGCATCAGGTTGGCTCATGGCGCCATTGTATCGTGGCGCCATGAGACGTGCGAAACAGCCAGAGGGCTGATGCGACTACTTTAGCGGGGCAGTTCACTCACACCCATTAGGAACTCATCCACTGAGCGGGCGCACTGACGACCCTCGCGGATGGCCCAAACAACCAAGGATTGGCCACGACGAACATCACCTGCGGCAAACACCTTAGGCACACTGGTGACATAATCTTCAGTGTTGGCGCGGGCATTGCCACGGGCGTCCATCTCAACGCCAAAGGATTGCAGCATTTGGTTGATTGGCGACACGAAACCCATGGCCAACAATATCAAATCCGCTTGGATATCAAACTCAGATCCAGCCACTTCTTGCATCTTCATCTGGCCAGTGGCTTCATCGCGCAACCATTCAACTTTAGCGCCAACGATCTTTGTGACCTTGCCTTTTTCACCTTTGATCGCCTTGGTGGTAATCGCCCAATCACGATCTGCGCCTTCTTCGTGTGAAGAAGAGGTGCGCAGCTTGGCAGGCCAATAAGGCCATGTCAGCGCCTTGTTCTCATCCTCAGGGGGCTTTGGCATCAATTCAATCTGGGTCACAGAGGCTGCCCCATGCCGATTGCTGGTCCCGACACAGTCTGAGCCCGTGTCGCCACCGCCAATCACCACCACGTGCTTGCCCTTGGCGAGGGTCTGTCCAGAAATCTTGTCGCCGGCCACGACTTTGTTCTGCGGACGCAGAAAATCCATGGCAAACATCACGCCGTCTAGCTCGCGTCCCTCTACGGGCAAATCACGAGGGTGCTCACAGCCACCGGACAACACAACTGCATCAAATTCTTCCTGCAATTGAGTCGGTGTTTTGACTGTCAGGCCATTCGCCATTGGGTCTTCAGGAGATCCGACATAAGTCGACGGGCAAAACGTCACGCCTTCGGCCTGCATTTGCACAATACGTTGATCAATCAAATGCTTTTCTAGCTTGAAATCTGGAATGCCGTAGCGCAGAAGCCCGCCGATGCGATCCTGTTTTTCTAAGACGGTGACGTCGTGCCCGACACGCGCGAGTTGTTGCGCCGCAGCCAAGCCGGCCGGTCCTGAACCCACCACAGCCACTTTCTTACCCGTACGCTGTGTGGGTGGCTCAGGGGTCACCCAACCCTCTTCCCAACCTTTATCAATGATCGCGTGCTCGATGGACTTGATGCCGACGGGATCATTGTTGATGTTAAGCGTACAAGCGGCCTCACAGGGGGCGGGACAGATACGACCGGTAAACTCGGGGAAGTTATTGGTCGAGTGCAACACGCTGAGCGCCTCGCGCCACTGCTGGTGATACACCAGATCATTCCAGTCCGGAATGATGTTGTTGACCGGACAGCCCGTATTGCAGAAAGGGATGCCGCAATCCATACAACGTGCGCTTTGTTTACCTGCTTCGTCATCGCTTAAGCGCATGACAAATTCTTTCCAGTGCTTAACCCGCGCCTCAGGCGCCTCGTAGGCTTCCTTCAGTCGCTTGAGCTCAATAAAGCCAGTAATTTTTCCCATCTGTATTCCCCTTGTTTAAGCCGCTTTAGCCGCTGGGTTTTCCTTGGCCCACAACTCTGCGAGGGCACGACGATATTCAGTTGGCATCACTTTGACAAACAAGCCTCGCGCACTTTGCCAGTTGCCCAGAATGTCGCGAGCCCTGAAGCTGCCGGTGTACCTGAAGTGGCTCTCAATCAAACGCTTTAAGATCACTTCGTCGGTTTCACGTTCATGGCCTCGTGCCACACTGTGCCAGGATTGCATACCGACTTTCTCTTTTTGCTCGCTGTCTGTGACCACGGGCTCAACCTCGACCATGGCCATGTTGCAATTCTCAGCAAAGTTGTGCTCTGGGTCGTAGACGTAAGCCACTCCACCGGACATACCGGCAGCGAAGTTACGACCGGTGCTTCCCAACACCACCACTGTGCCACCGGTCATGTATTCACAACCATGATCACCTGTACCTTCAACCACCGCAGCAGCGCCTGAGTTACGAACCGCAAATCGTTCACCGGCAACGCCGCTTAAGTAAGCCTCACCAAAGGTGGCGCCGTACAGAACGGTGTTGCCAACAATGATTTGATCAGGACCAAACCCACGGAAGTCGTTCGGGCTGCGAACAATAATCCGACCGCCGGCGAGGCCCTTACCGACATAGTCATTGCCTTCGCCAACCAGGTCAAAGGTCACCCCATGGGCGAGGAACGCGCCAAAGCTCTGGCCCGCACTGCCATTTAGCTGAATATGCACTGAATCATCAGCCAATCCGTCCGTGCCATGACGGCGCGCGATCTCACCAGAGAGCATGGCACCAACACTTCGGTTACGGTTGCGCACTGGCATGATGAATGACACTTTTTCGCCGTTTTCTATGGCGGGCTTGCTGCGCTCGATCAGTTGGTGATCAAGGGCATCGGCCAAACCATGATCCTGCACATCGATTTGATGGCGTGGCCCTTCGGTTGCGGGCTGATAGAAGACCTTGGTGAAATCCAGTCCGTGGGCCTTCCAGTGTTCAATACCCTGTTTGGTGTCAAGTAGGTCGGTGCGGCCAATCAGCTCATCGAAGGTACGAATGCCGAATTGCGCCATCAATTCACGCACTTCTTCGGCCACAAAGAAGAAGTAATTAACCACATGCTCAGGCTTGCCTTGGAACTTCTTGCGCAAAACAGGATCCTGTGTGGCCACACCAACAGGGCATGTGTTTAAGTGGCATTTGCGCATCATGATGCAGCCCTCAACCACGAGCGGTGCCGTCGCAAAACCAAACTCATCAGCACCTAACAAAGCCCCAACCACTACGTCACGACCAGTCTTCATCTGACCATCTGCTTGTACCCGGATACGGCTACGCAAATTGTTCAGGACCAGTGTTTGTTGGGTCTCGGCCAAGCCGAGCTCCCATGGGGTGCCGGCGTGCTTAATCGACGAAATTGGCGAAGCGCCCGTACCACCGTCGTGTCCGGCGATGGTGACGTGGTCGGCCTTAGCCTTAGACACGCCAGTTGCCACGGTACCCACACCCACTTCTGAGACCAGCTTGACCGAAATCGAAGCGCGTGAATTGGCGTTCTTCAAGTCGTGTATCAACTGCGCCAGGTCTTCGATCGAGTATATGTCGTGGTGTGGCGGTGGAGAAATCAAGCCCACACCAGGTACCGAACAGCGCAATTTGGCGATGTATTCGGAAACCTTGTGACCGGGTAACTGACCGCCTTCACCAGGCTTGGCACCCTGTGCCATCTTGATCTGAATTTGATCGGCACTCGCCAAGTATTCGGCGTTCACCCCAAAACGTCCTGACGCGACTTGTTTGATCCGTGAGCGTAGCGAATCACCTAACTTTAAAGGCACATCCGCTTCAATGCGCTCAGCACCAAGCACCGAGGCCAACGAATCGCCGTCTTTGATGTCACTGCGACCCGTCTGCATCTCGCTGCGGTAACGAACCTCGTCCTCACCGCCTTCGCCGGTGTTGGATTTGCCGCCGATCCGGTTCATGGCCACCGCCAACACTGAGTGCGCTTCCGTTGAGATCGAACCCAACGACATGGCACCTGTGGTGAAGCGCTTGACGATCTCTTTGGCGGACTCGACCTCTTCCAGTGGGATGGCTTGGTTTGGATCTACCTTGAACTCAAACAAGCCGCGTAAAGTCATGTGGCGCTTGCTCTGATCATTGATCATCTGCGCGTATTCTTTATACGTCGAGTAGTTGTTGGCTCGGCTCGCGTGCTGCAGTTTGGCAATGGAATCGGGATTCCACATGTGTTGCTCGCCGCGTACGCGGTAAGCGTACTCGCCACCTGCTTCCAATGCGTTTGCCAAAACTGGATCTTTGCTGAACGCCGCATGATGCACGCGCAACGATTCCTCAGCCACTTCAAAAACGTTCACCCCTTCGATATTGCTGATCGTGCCAGGGAAATAAGTTTTGATGAGACTTGAATGCAAACCAACTGCTTCAAAGATCTGTGCGCCGCAATATGACATAAAGGTCGAGATGCCCATTTTGGACATGACCTTGTTGAGACCCTTACCAATGGCTTTAATGTAGTTCTTGACTGCATTGTCCGCATTTTGTTCGTTGGCACGCAATGTTTCCAAAGCGAGATAGGGGTGTATCGCTTCAGCACCGTAACCACCGAGCAACGCGAAGTGATGCACTTCGCGCGCTGAACCCGTCTCAACCACCAAACCAGTCAGCGTACGAACGCCTGCCGTAATGAGGTGTTGATGGATCGCTGAGGTGGCTAGTAGCGCTGGAATGGCGACGTTATCAACATCAACCATCCGGTCTGACAGTATCAACACGTTGTAGCCGCTGTTGACCGCGTCAGCGGCGCTTGCGCACAAGGCAGCTAAGCGGGCTTCAATGCCCTCGGCGCCCCATGCGGCTGGATAAGTGATGTCGAGTTCAAAGCTGCTGAATTTCTTCCCTGTGCAGTCATCCACGTCACGAATTTGCGCCATGGCGTCCTCGTCGAGCACGGGCTGACCGATCTCCAGGCGCATGGGCGGATTGACGTTGTTGATGTCCAGTAAGTTTGGCTTTGGTCCGATAAATGACACCAAAGACATCACCAACTGCTCACGGATGGGGTCAATGGGTGGGTTGGTCACCTGCGCAAACAACTGACGGAAGTAGTTGTAGAAAGGTTTTGCGCGATCGGACAGAACCGCCAACGGCGTGTCGTTGCCCATAGAACCGGTGGACTCTTCACCTTTGCTCGACATAGGATCGAGGATGAACTTTTGATCTTCTTGAGTCCAACCGAACGCTTGCTGTCGATCAAGCAAAGAGGTTGATGAGTGCGTGTGCGTTTTGGCTGAGGTGTCAGGTGTCGGCAGGCTTTCAAGCTTGACCCGTAAACGATCAATCCACTGGCGATAGGGACGGCTGTTGGCCAACTGGCCTTTGATTTCCTCGTCGCTGATAATCCGGCCCTGCTCCAAATCTATCAGGAACATTTTGCCTGGCTGCAAGCGCCACTTTTGCACAATACGGCTCTCGGCGATTGGTAATACACCCGCCTCTGATGCCATGATCACCAAGTCATCATCAGTCACGAGGTAACGGGCTGGGCGCAAACCATTGCGATCTAAGGTGGCGCCAATTTGACGACCATCTGTAAAGGCAACAGCCGCAGGACCATCCCATGGCTCCATCATGGCGGCGTGGTACTCATAGAAAGCGCGACGTGACGGGTCCATGTGAGCGTTTTGCTCCCAGGCTTCTGGGATCATCATCATCATGGCGTGGGCCAATGAATAACCGGACATCACCAACAGCTCAAGGCAGTTATCGAAGGTGGCGGTGTCAGACTGACCTGGATAAACGATAGGATAGAGTTTGCTGAGGTCTTCACCCAAGACAGCCGACTGCATGGTGCCTTCGCGGGCACGCAACCAGTTGTAGTTGCCTTTAACCGTGTTGATTTCACCGTTGTGTGCAATCAAACGGTAAGGGTGGGCTAGCGGCCAGGCTGGGAAGGTATTGGTGGAGAATCGCTGGTGCACCAAGGCCAGAGCCGAAACGGCGCGTGGATCGCTCAGATCGCGGTAGTACTGTCCAACTTGATTGGCCAGCAACAGGCCTTTGTAGACCACGGTACGAACGGAAATTGACGGCACAAAGTATTCCGTGCCATGGGCCAATTTCATGTGATAAATGGCGTGGCTGGCGGTTTTACGAATCACATATAGCTTGCGCTCTAGCGCGTCTGGCACCATCACGTTGGCACCGCGGCCAATAAACAGTTGGCGGATGACGGGCTCACAGGCCTTTACGGTAGGCGACATCGGCATTTCGCTATCAAGCGGCACATCGCGCCAACCCAAGACCACTTGACCTTCGGCCTTTACCGCACGCTCTAGAGCCTGCTCACAGGCCAAACGGGAGGCGACTTCTTTCGGCAAAAACACCATGGCCACGCCGTATTCGCCTGGCGCTGGTAAATCCACTCCTTGTGATGCCATTTCCTCGCGATACAGCGCGTCGGGAATTTGGACCAGGATACCGGCACCATCGCCCATCAGTTCGTCGGCGCCAACGGCACCCCTGTGGTCAAGGTTCTCGAGGATTTTGAGGCCCTGCGAAATAATGGCGTGTGACGCTTGGCCTTTGATGTGCGCCACAAAGCCGACACCACAGGCATCATGTTCATTAGAAGGTGAATACAAGCCTTGAGCCTCGGGGGCCAGACCCAGACCAGTGGTTGGTTTTGGGTGAAATTTAAGCGGAAAGGTAGTCATAGCAAGTTCCTTAACAACATCAACATGATGTGAGCGCGGTTGGTGAAGATAACCCCGTCTGCGAAAGATTGCAAGCCAATTAATAGGGGTCTGTCCCCAATAATAAAACTAGCCCTGTATCCTTTAATTAAATGGGGACGCATCAATTAATGATTTGCTTAATGTTCTGCTTCTTGTCTTCTGCTTCTCTTCTACTTCTCCTCTACTTCTTGCTTCATCTTTCGAGGGCGTCCGCGTTGCCCCGGCTGCGCTCGTCGAGACGCCACTCTATCGAGGCTTTGCACAAATGCACTTGACCCCAAGGCCCACTGACCTTGTAAAGCCGCCTCGAGCTTATCTTGCTTGTCAGCCGACAGCCCCTGAAGCAACCTTGACCGATAGGTTGCCTGTCGATCAAATGGCGTGTTGCCGCACCGCCAATAGTCCAGATGATCTTGCACCCAAGCACCACCGATTTCGATCTGGCCGCAATGTTCGGCCGCAGACGACCAACGCCAAGCAATCGCATTGGGGGAGAAACCCGCACGCGCGGGCGCTGCCTCTACCCACATGAGTGCGGGCAACACCCACTGACCAGGCTCAAGGACGCAATTGCGATACCGACCAACAAATACCCCGCCCGATTTGAGTTGAGCGGACAACTGACGACCAACACTTTGCACAACCCTACTAATGGACTGCCGGTCGGCTGGGGTGACCAACATCAATAGCGCCTGTGGTGATAAAGACCAGCCGTGCAGCTTGACCTCTTCAGCCAGTGTGTATTGCCGCAGCCAATCGGTGATTTGATCGAAAGGGGCTTTTTCCGGCGCTTGGGTCCAACTGTTTTGCAAATGAGGCGCAAAACGCGCTTGTACCAACTGAGGCAGTCCAGGCGCATAAAGGCGGGCAAGTCGCATGATTTGTCTCCTCGCTATCGGCGAACTGAGTCAGATGATCGCAAAGCCATCGCAAAAGCGTGGGCTCGTTGGCATTTCTTGCTCACTATTTGCACTGATCGACCCTCCAATTTTAAAGTTTCGCTATGGCTTTGCTACGATTTTGCTATGGTTTCGCCAGATCCGGCCTACTCATCTCGCATTCAACCACGTGGCACCCAAACCCACTGAGGTACTGATGTGACGCGCAACCTGCGGATGCGCACCACGGAAGGTGATCCAGAGAACGTGCCCTAGGGAACTTGGCTTCCGATCGATTGTCATAAATTCAGTTAGCACTCTATCTAGGTGAGTGCTAAAATATGACTAGAGAGGCTCATATCTTTTTGTATATCCAACAACCCTTGTTTTTGAGCAATATCCTGTAGATATTGAGTTACCTTATCATCAATTTCTTCAGTAGTTAGTTCTCTATCCAAATCATCTTCTATTTTCATT
>JAWOGG010000257.1:0-10655 GCA_046497085.1 Orrella sp. | reverse complement strand
GCTGGTTCAGACAGCGGGATTGAATCGGTCACCACGACCTCATCAAGCGCTGACTCACTGATTCTTTCAATAGCACCACCCGATAAAACCGCATGGGTGCAATAGGCGTATACCGCCCCCGCGCCACGTTCTTTGAGGGCTGCAGCCGCTTTACAAAGCGTGCCTGCTGTGTCAACCATGTCGTCCATAATGACGCACGTGCGGCCATCCACATCGCCAATAATATTCATGACTTCTGACACGTTCGCCCGTGGACGACGCTTGTCGATGATAGCCAAATCTGCCTCGAGCTGTTTAGCCAAGGCTCGGGCTCGAACCACGCCACCGATGTCGGGTGAAACCACTACCAAATTTGATAGATTACGGCGCCAAATGTCACCGAGTAGAATCGGGCCTGCATAAATATTGTCAACAGGAATATCAAAGAAGCCTTGAATTTGATCGGCATGCAAGTCCATGGTTAGGACCCGGTTAACGCCAACCACCTGCAACATATTAGCGACTACTTTGGCAGAGATTGAGACGCGCGCCGAACGAGGACGTCGATCCTGGCGTGCGTAACCAAAATAAGGGATTGCTGCGGTAATTCGTCCGGCTGAAGCGCGCCTGAGCGCATCAACCATCACCATCACTTCCATCAAATTATCATTGGTGGGTGCACAGGTCGGCTGTAAAACAAAAACGTCCTTACCACGCACGTTTTCATTGACCTCGACCATGACTTCGCCATCAGAAAAGCGACCAACGGTCATTTTCCCTAAGGACATGTCGAGGTGATTCACCACGTCAACCGCCAACCTTGTGTTGGCAGTGCCGGTGAAGATCATGAAACTTTCAGGAGCCATGGTGAACGAATCACTGAAATAAGAAATAAAAAAGCTGCTGAAACGCGTCCGAATGATATTGGCTTGTTCAGCAGCTTACGAAGTTTGGCTGGGGAGGAAGGACTCGAACCCTCGAATGCCGGAATCAAAATCCGGTGCCTTAACCAACTTGGCGACTCCCCAATTAAATCTTTAATCTACTACCCAATCTCGCAACGGGTGGTTTGCCAACCCATCACAAGCAAAGACCGACCGAATTAGATCGGATTTTTTTTCACGACCAGTAAACCCATCTGCGGCTATTTTAGCGGTCAGCTGATCAGATGCCAACGCGGCTTCTGTCGGGCCATCAAACTCACTAAAAAAACAACCACCAGAACCAGTCAAACGTACATCAAAACCTTGCTCCGACAACCACTTTTGAGCCAAACCAATGATCGGAAATTGATTTCTCACCACTGGTTCTAAATTATTGACTCCAAAGGACTCGTTGCCGAGAACTTTACTACCTATAAATTTTGATCGTCCCGAAAAGTCCAATATTTTGACGCTTTCGGTGTCGCGTGTCAAATCAGGCGACGCAAATACAGCCGCTGTTTGTACGCTCTCACTCGGCTGGAAGATGACATAAGCACAATCAGGCGCACTGACAGGCGTGAACTGCTCGCCAATACCAGTCACGAACGCCGTCTGTCCATACAAGAAAAAAGGCACGTCCGCCCCTAGGGGCAAAGCCAGAGCCATCAATTGCGAACGAGTCAAACCACACCGCCACAAACGATTAAGCGCCAACAAAACCGTCGCCGCGTCACTCGAACCCCCGCCCAATCCACCACCCATCGGGATACGCTTTTGTACCGCAATGTGGGCCCCCTGGCGCGCCCCAGTCGCCTTTTGCAGGGCTCGTGCCGCGCGCATCACCAGATCATCTTCTTCGGCAACACTCGCTGACACTGTGGACTCACGAGATAGTCGCCCATCTTGGCGCAAGTCTATCGTCAAAGAGTCGCTTAGCGATACCAACCGAAACAAAGACTCTAATAGGTGGTAGCCGTCAGCGCGACGCCCAACAACGTGCAGAAAAAGGTTTAGCTTGGCCGGTGCAGGCAAGTCATACAGTGTCATGGCATGTCTACCGAATTGATGAGTCAACCACCAGACGCAGCTCCACGTCACGCCCTCGCAAAGAGTTGACTAAAACCATTCGAGTGGGACCAACATCATCGTAACGGGCAAACGTCACCGTCCAACCTCGTTGCTTGAAACTCGTCACACGCCCAGAATCATCGCGCGTCACCGCTGTGATGCCTTGCCCGTCGCCTAGTCGGCCACGTATCCAATCTTGGAGCGCGTCTACGGGCACAGGTTCGCCCAATGCTTTTTGCAACAACGCGGTGGCAGAGCTAGCACGCTTATCTGGCGCATCAGGACTCTGCAAAAGTGCACCCGAATCATCTACAGACAAACGCGCCAAGGTGGCTCCCATGGGACCACTGAGCGACATCACCCAACCCACTTGAGATTGCTGCCAAAGAAAATTGCCTTGCACGGCCTTTGGTTGCTCGTAAGGACTTTGCACCTTCAGCGCAAATCGTCCCTGCCGCTCTAAGACAATGGGTGCCTGAACAGAGGTCGGTGCCGTCGCGCAAGCAGACAACAGGATGGCAACCACTAACGATGCGGCGCCTTTGAATCCCATCTTCACCCCAAACCTCAAGGCGTGATCCCAAACCGCGCCAGTGTATCAACTAGCGCAGGGTCTGAATCATTGATTGCTTGACCTTGCGCCCAGACTTCGCGCGCCTCGGAGCGCCTGCCTGTTACCCACAACAGCTCACCCAAATGCGCGGCAATCTCTGCCTCAGGTCGCACTTCATAAGCGCGACGCAAATACTCTTCGGCCGCTTCGTTTTCTCCGAGACGAAACTTAACCCAACCCAAACTATCGAGGATATAAGGATCGTTCGGTAAGATTTGATGGGCCCTGGCTATCAGCTCATGCGCATCATCAAGCCGTACCCCTCTATCGGCAAGAGAGTAGCCTAGCGCGTTGTAAGCGTGAGCATAGCCTGGGTCTAACTCAATCACCTCGCGCAGGTACTTCTCCATGTCATCGTAGCGCGACTGACGCTCTAACAGCATGCCTAATTCATACTGAATTTCAACCGAATCAGGGATCTCTTTATTGGCTTCTTCCAATCGATCGATGGCCTGGTCATACCGCTCGGCATTGCGTAGTATCTGCGCCAAAGTAAGCACACCTATCAGTTGCTCGTCCTGATCGGCGGCATGGATAGCGTCAATCATGGCGACCGCCTCATCCACACGGCCTTGCTCGGCTCGAATGCTAGCCTGACGCAACCGCGCTGAATACCTCGCACTAGGGTCATCGATACGACCGAGTAATTCGACGGCCAGATCCGAGTCACCTTGATCCTGCGCAATACGCGCCAACATGGTGTAGGCATCGGCTAAGGCCGACCCTGCGTCTGAGGCGCCAGAAGCCACTGAAGCCTGACGCTGAGACTGCACCGCCACATACTCTTCCAATAATCGCTTGGCTTGCGACAACCGATTATCACGGTAGGCCAATTGGGCACGGATAAAAAGCAGGTCAAAATCTTCAGGAAACTGATCAGACATCAGCGCCAGTTCGTCGAGCGCACCGGTAACATCACCTTCCTCAGCGAGCTTACCGGCAAGCATCATTCGCAATTGGCGCGACTGCGGATAGTCCCTGGCAAATTTCTGCGCATTCTGTATTGCTGTGGCCGCATCGACAGGCATACCGTAATCCAGTACACGCATGGCAGCGTCTTCAGAGCTTGGTTGCAGTCCCATGGCAGAACGCGCCTCTTGCAACGCACGAGGGTAATCATTAGCCGCCTGGGCCATGTCAGCTAGCGCCATGTGTGCGGCGAGCGACCCCTTCGCTGAGCTGCCCTCTACGACCTGATCGAATAGGCGCAATGCCTCATTCGCATCAGGCAAGCGTTTCAGAATGCCCATGACGCTGGCCATCGCATCTGTCTCATTAGGGGTTTGATCGACTTCCTCAATTAAAGCGGCGACCAAACCTTCTGTTTTGCCGGCGGCGGCACTTAAAGCGAGTTGCGTCGACTGGGCCTCTCGGCTCTGAGGGGCGCTACTGACCCACACCTGTGCACCGGCCAATGCCCCTTGCAGGTCACCGACAGCGGCATAAAGCTCTACCGCTCGTTTGGCTAGGCGAGGATCGGAGGTCTGCTTTGCCAAATCCAGTGTGGTGTTGGCTGCAGGTAAGAAGGCGCCTCGCTGTATGGCAATTTCTGCCGCCAAGATTTGATACAACAAGTCACCGGTTAGCTTGACATGTGGCAACTCACCTGACCGCAAAGTCACCTCAGTGGCCGGTTTATCAAGAGGAGGCACAGATACCCCGATTGGCGTCTCAGGGTCTTGGGCGTTGAGCCCGTCCGTGGTCTGTGGCTCAGACTGCGCGCACGCAGAGCTCGTAGCCAGCAGAAACATCGCAACACCTGTTGCTTTCAGTCGAGTTAACCAAGTTGATTGTGGGTACAACGGCGCAATCCCTAAACGTTTGTCCAAACGAGAGTGTCTCATTAATGGCAAAATGGGCCTCGAATATTTAGCAATCATCTTAGCACCCGAATATGCCCGAACTACCCGAAGTTGAAACAACCCGACGGGGTATCGTGCGACTGGCACAACAACAGCCATTGCTGGAGATGACCATTCGGGAGCGTCGACTCAGATGGCCCATTGCCCATACATTGCCATCAGCCCTTGCCGACACCACGCTTGCCTCTTGCCAACGCAGAGGCAAGTACCTTCTGATGATGTTTGACCCGGCTGGTACGCTTTTGGTTCACTTGGGCATGTCTGGGTCGATTCGGGCTGTGCCTGCTGACTCTCTTTGGCTCGCGCATGATCATGTGCAATGGCGCTTTTCCAATGGCGCCTGTTTGCGCTATCACGACCCTAGGCGCTTCGGTGCCATTATCTGGCAACCCAACGGTGATGGCCCGCACAGCGACATCAACAACCACCCTTTGCTCGCCCGCTTGGGCGTCGAACCTTTTGACACCGCCTTCACCACCGATCATCTTTTAAATGGTCTAAAAAACAGAAAGATCGCCATCAAACAAGCCCTTCTGGCTGGCCATATTGTTGTTGGCGTTGGCAACATTTATGCCTCGGAAAGTCTTTTTCGGGCGCGCATTCATCCCGAACAGGCTGCCGGGGAAGTGTCACGAGCACAGGCCAAGCGTTTGGTCAGCGCCATTCAAGCCACGCTGACCGATGCCATCGAAAGTGGTGGCAGTACGCTGCGCGATTATGTTGACGCGTCCGGCGAACCCGGCGCATATTTCACCTTACACGCCGCCGTCTACGAGAAAAAAGACCAGCCTTGTCGGGTTTGTCAAAGCAAAATAAAACGCATCGTGCAAGGACAGCGCGCCACTTACTTTTGTCCGCGCTGTCAACGCCTGCGCAAGCCGCCTAGTCCTACTAAACTCATGAAATCTGCTAAATCTGCTAAGCCTGCTAAACGCTGAGCACTTTCCCCGGATTGAGCAGGCCCTTAGGATCCAACGCCTGCTTAATCCTGCGCATCAAGGCGAGTTCGATTTCTGATTTGTAGCGCGGCAACTCGTCACGTTTTAACTGGCCTATCCCGTGTTCTGCGCTAATCGATCCTGTAAAGTCAGCCACACTATCGTGCACCAACTGGTAAACCTCAGACTGCAAAGCCAGCAACGCCTCTTGTGTCTGTCCCTCAGCTGGCGCCACGTTGTAATGAAGATTGCCGTCACCTAGGTGCCCAAAAACAATGTTTTTAACACCAGGAAACTGCGCTTGGATTGCCGCGTTGGTGACCTGAACGAACTCAGCAATGCGTGAAATGGGTATCGACACATCGTGCTTGATGCTCTTGCCTAGTTCGGCCTCAGCCAGGGGAATACTCTCCCTCAAATGCCAAAACGCTTTGCTCTGTGTCACGTTTTGTGCGATGGCTGCATCTTGCACCAAACCTTGCTCAATCGCTTCACCCAACACCTCCTCGAACCGAGCCTGAGCATGTTCGGCGCTTTCGCTGTCTGAAAGCTCCAATAGCGCAAACCAAGGCGACTCAGCCGAGTGTCCGTCAAACGGAATGCGTTGCTGATCAAACAGGCGAACAACGGCCTGCAGAACTGGGCCGGCCATGACCTCAAAGCCCGTTAGCGAAGCCCCAAAACCGGCTCTGGCTTTAGACAAAAAAGTCACCGCGTCTTCTAAGGAGTCAAGGGCCAACATCGCGGTTGTCTGAGCCACAGGTAAGGGGTAAAGCTTGAGCGTTACCGCGGTGATGATGCCCAGCGTACCCTCGCTACCAATAAACAAATCTCGTAAGTCGTAACCCGTGTTGTCTTTGCGCAAGCCACGTAGACCGTCCCAAATATCACCCTCGGCTGTCACGACTTCAAGACCCAACGCCAGCTCGCGCGTGTTGCCATAACGAAGCACTTGCGTACCACCGGCATTGGTCGCGAGATTGCCACCAATGGTGCAACTGCCTTCAGCCGCTAAGCTAAGCGGGAACAACCGGCCAGATTTCTGTGCCAATTCTTGCAAATTCTGTAGGACACATCCTGCCTCGACCGTCATGGTGTCGTTATCAGTATCTATGTTGCGCACTTGCGTCAAACGACTGGTTGCCAAGACGACCGCCGTGCCCGATTCATCGGGAGTGGCACCACCACACAGGCCGGTATTGCCACCGACAGTGACCACCGGTACGTCATGAGCCACACAGCACTTAACCACATCGGCCACTTCTTGGGTTGTGCCTGGGCGAACCACCGCCCGCGCCGCACCTTTGTATCGTCCACGCCAATCAACCAAGAAAGGCTGCGCCTGTTCACCCGTTAAAACGTGGTTTGCACCCACAATGTCGATTAGTTTCTCTAGCATCTGTCTCTTAATCCTTTGATTTCAGTGCGCGGTTGTCCGTAGGCCTGCGGATTCTGAGATCCAAATCTGGCCAAACCTGACCTTTCTATGAGCTTCATTCTAAGGCGCTGGCGCGTCTACCGCCAAAAAAACCAGCCGGTAACGGTTAAGCTTGCAATTTTGCGATAATACTCGCTAGTTTTTCTTAGGACACCTCTTTAGCATTCGCCTTAGTACGAATTGAAGTCGTTAACCCGTTTTGCAACTTTGGGACAGAACATGGCAGCACAAGAATTGCCCACGCACGCCTTTAAGGCCTATGACATCAGAGGGGAGGTCCCGGACGTACTAAACACCAACTTCGCCACCCTGCTTGGGCGCAGTCTGGCAGCCCGTGCCACTCAAGCAGGCGTCAAATCCCTGGTGATTGGCTATGACGGCCGTCTGAGTAGCCCAGATTTGGCACAGGCTTTGGCCTCGGGCATTCACGAAGGGGGTGTCGACACTTTAGATGTTGGCATGGTTCCAACACCCCTGGTGTACTTTGCCGCTCATACCTTGGGAACCGGCTCGGGCATTGCCATTACGGGTAGCCACAATCCGCCTCAATACAACGGCTTCAAAATGATGCTGGCCGGAAACGCCCTGTACGGTGAAGACATCACCTCCTTGCGGGTCGACATGATGCGACCAAAAGGCGTGGCTGATCAGGCAGGACACAGTGAAACAATATCTGTGATTGATAAATATATTGAACGAATCGTCGGTGATGTCCGCTTAGCACGGCCCATGAAGATAGCAATGGACTGCGGCAATGGTGTTGCAGGCGCCGTCGCGCCCGCCTTGTTTCGTGCGTTGGGCTGTGAGGTTCACGAATTGTTTTGTGATGTAGACGGGCGGTTTCCCAATCACCACCCGGACCCCGCCGATCCAAAAAACCTACAAGACTTGATGGCTGCGTTGAAAGAGACCGATTGTGAAATCGGATTGGCTTTCGATGGTGATGGCGATCGGTTAGGCGTCGTGACCCGATCGGGGGAAATCATTTGGCCAGACAGACAAATGATTTTGTTTGCGCGCGACATCTTGCAACGGTTGCCAAACAGTCAGATTCTTTTTGACGTCAAATGCAGCCGTCAGTTAAGTGAGGCGATCCTTGCCGCGGGTGGTGAGCCATTGATGTGTCGCACCGGACACTCCTTGGTAAAGGCCAAGCTAGCAGAGACGGGCGCTCCTCTGGCCGGAGAGATGAGCGGCCATATTTTCTTTAAAGAGCGTTGGTACGGTTTTGATGATGGACTTTACACGGGCGCACGATTATTAGAAATCCTCTCGCGATCAGACGATTGCACGGCCGTGTTAGAAGCACTGCCAAATGCCTTCAGCACCCCAGAGCTCAAAATTGAAATGAACGAGGGCGAACCGCACGCCTTGATCGCCGCTTTGCAAACGCAAGGTTCTTTCGAAGGTGCCAGCCACATCACGACCATTGATGGGGTACGGGTTGATTACACCGATGGGTTTGGGTTGGCGAGGCCCTCGAACACCACACCTGTTGTCGTCTTGCGATTCGAAGGAGATACGCCTATGGCACTTGATCGAATCAAAGCCGCATTCCGTCAACAACTATTGGCGTTAGACAACAGCATTCGCTTGCCATTCTGAGACAAGGTGATTTGTGCGTATAGAACAACTTCCACAATGGCCGAAATTTTGCGAGTCGGTCAAACAAGCCCAACCTAACACCAACGAAGTACGACTGATAAGTGCTGCCGGTCTAACGGTTGACCTCAGCACGCAGCGATCTTCAACTGAGTTTCAGTCGCAGTCACAGGCGATTTTGAATGCCTTGGACTTTGAAGACGCTCGAGCTGGCTTGTTTAATGGTGAGTTGGTCAATCGATCGGAACAACGACCCGCACTGCATACAGCCCTTAGAGGTAGTCCGGCGCCAGCTGACGTTGCACAAACCGTCACCCATGCGTTAGAACGAATGGCTCAGTTTGTAGAACAAACCAATGCCGCCAATCGCTATCAAAACGTCGTTCACCTTGGCATTGGCGGCAGCGATTGGGGTCCTAGGATGGTTTGGCAAGCCTTGCGCGGGGTTGGCACAAGGCGCGAACTGCGATTTGCTGCAAACATTGACTTGCATGCGATCACAAGCGCCCTGGCAGGACTAGACCCGCAAGACACTTTATTGGTCATCGCCTCTAAATCGTTTACGACACTTGAATCAATCACCAACGCGCAATATGCGCTTGACTGGATGCGCCGGGGTGGTGTCAACGACCCACTTGCCCACACCGTTGCACTAACAGCAAACCCCGCTGCTGCAGAAAGTTTTGGTATCGCTCCTGAGCGAATTTTTGCTTTTTGGGATTGGGTCGGTGGCCGCTACTCAGTGTGGTCTTCGATCGGTTTAACCCTTGCATTAGGGCTCGGCTGGCAAGCATTTCAGGATCTACTTGCCGGCGCCCGAGAGATGGACGAACACTTTTTGAATGCGCCTATCGAGAATAATGCGCCGATACAAATGGCACTTTCTAGCGTGGCCAACACCAGCGTGATGGGATTTCAGTCGGAAGTGGTTTGCCCCTACGATGCTCGCCTGGCAGATTTTGTTGCTTGGCTACAACAACTTCAAATGGAGTCGTTAGGCAAAGGGGTCACCCAGACGGGCGAATCGATAGGCATCAACATCAGCCCGGCGACTTGGGGCATGCCTGGAACAGACAGTCAACACACTTTCTTTCAATGGCTGCATCAAGGCCAGACTGGAGCACCTGTCGATTTCATTGCCTGCCTAGCACCGGATCAACCGCACAGCAGCCATCATCGACAGTTGTTTAGTAATTGCTTGGCTCAACGCGCAGCGCTCTGGCAAGGCAAAACCGAAGCTCAAGCCCTTAGCGACTTACTCGCCAAAGGACTGACCGCTGAGCACGCCGCAGACCTTGCCAAACATTGTGTTCACCCTGGACAGCGACCCTCTACTCTCATCGTTTTGCCAACGTTAGACGCTCATCGTCTAGGAGCGCTGTTGGCTTTGTACGAGCACAAGGTGTTCACCACTGCGATGCTTTGGGGCATCAACCCGTTTGACCAATGGGGTGTTGAGTTTGGTAAGTCACTGGCAAAACAATTACTTGCCGAGAATCAGTTGCCATCAAACACTTTCGATGCTTCGACGCAATTTTGGATGTCAGCGTTAAGCCAACAGGAAGACAACTAACCGGCAGCCCGGCTTGAGCGCGGCAAGTGGAAAAGAAAAAGAAAAAGAGAAGAGAAGAAGCAAAAAAGAAAAGAAAAGAAAAGAAGTAAAAGAAAAAAAAAGGCCCAAAACTTTGCAGTTTTGGGCCAAATCCACCAAAGGAGGAGGGTGGAGGAGACAATCTTGCCGAGATAACTTTCGGACTTGCGACTTCGATTTGAAACATCATTCAAACGCGTATTTGAGGTTAGAAACTTATCGGTACATACCCGAATGAACTTCTTAACTTTGACACGTTTGCGAGTTAGAAACTGAAGTAATTATCACGCACATCCAAAATATACCCAAAATTATTGTGCGATGCAAGGTGGCTAAGTTAGTTTTTCCTCCTATGAAGGCCGAAAGAATTATTGCGGTGCAGCATAAAACAGGGCAAAACCAGGGCCGCATCGCTGCTTGCTAGATTCTATATGCGGTTTTAGTCATAAGCTTAGATATATTTTTCATAATGAAAGGTATTGGCCCTGGCAAAGAGGCCGCGCCATGCCGCTGAGCAGTCTTGCGATGCTTGACCTCATCATCGCGCATCTGCACCACGATTTGGCGTGACCGATCATCTTGCGAAGGCAGCTTCTTTAAATGACTTTCTAGGTGAGCCTCGACCTGTCGTTCGGTTTCAG
>JAWOGG010000239.1:0-8881 GCA_046497085.1 Orrella sp. | reverse complement strand
GAATATCGCCGGTGACACAGACCCTTTTGTGTTTGAGCGATCGCAGGCGGGTATCAAACTCAAGCATGGTGTTAGTAGCCACCTGCGCAAATTTCATGGTTTGGTGCAGCATATGGTCAGAGATCGTTGGATCAGGCATATAAGGGACAACAAACGAAACCTTTCTGCACTCGGCCACAAAGACGACTTACATAGTTTTCTGTTTGAAAGTAGTCGCCAAGCATTGGTCGTTGTCAGTCGCAACTTATCGAAACTCTTTAACAAACGCTGCTTTTATTGTGCCGGTCGTATCAGCGACACTCCGGACGTCGATCACTTTATTCCGTTTTCTATGTACGGCAGAGATATCGCACAAAACTTTGTATTGGCACACGGCAGCTGTAATCGCAGTAAGTCTGATGTCTTGGGTGCAAAACCTCATCTTGAGAACTGGCTTGAACAACTCAACCGCCACGAAGACGACATCGATCAGATCGGCCTTGATGCTGGCATCATCAGCGATCAAAACACTATCTTGTCCGTGGCCAAATGGTCATATCAGCACGGTTATGACACTGGATCGCACGCATGGGTTAGAAAGGGGACGTTTGAGCCGATCGGAAAAGAGTATGTGGGGTTCGTTGGTGCTGTAGCAGGATCTTTTTGAGTTCACTCACACGCTTAAGCCGTTGTCCTCTAAAACCATCACATCCGATCTGTTTGCGATCTATTAAGAAGAGCGACCCAAGGCTCATAATTTGACGCCATCTGCGAAGAATGTGGCAAGGCCTTGCACATGGCTTCATTGTTTCCAATTGCGACAAGAGCCCTTTTGATGATGCTGCTCTAAAGGTCATTAACCCCTAGGTTCTGTGGATTAGTTACTCGGCCGTATGGTGAGAGCCGGGATACGTTTTGTAGACATGTCGCTCGGATCGACATGTCGCCTAACATGTCGATAAAAATGCAAAATAGCGACACGTCTGTTATATATGTCGATAAAATTGTATTTTAGCGACACATTTCTTGAACGTGTCGCTAGCAACGACACGTTTCAATTATATGTCGCTAAATCATAAAAATAGCGACACGTTCTGTTGAGATGCTGCCCGTGGTGTCTTACTATTGGACGTGTCTACAAATTTGTCTTTTTAAATCATGAGAAATGCTGCAATGTCTTGGCACTCAGAAAAACCACATAACAGCCTTCCGCCGTTGCCGCCACTTCAAGACCTAGAAAGTAAAGCAGTGCTGAAAGCATGTATCTCAGCCCGAGCGGCCCTAGCCGAGTTAAAGCAGGCTGCTGAACTGATACCTAATCAAACCATGCTCATCAACACAATTCCTTTGCTCGAAGCAAAAGGAAGCTCGGAAATCGAGAACATTGTGACCACCACAGATAAGCTGTTCCAACATGCGCAGTGGGAAAGTCAGGCGGATCCAGCCACAAAGGAAGCGCTTCGTTACCGCTCTGCACTGAACAAAGGCTATCAATCATTAAAAGAACGGCCACTTTGTACAGCGACAGCGGTGGAAATCTGTCGAACACTCAAAGGTGTTGATATGGATATCAGAAACACGCCTGGAACGCAGCTAATCAACGACAGAACGGGCGAGGTCATTTATACGCCTCCCGAAGGTGAAAAAATCTTGCGCGATATGCTGGCTAATTGGGAAAGGTTTATTCACAATGAAGAAGATATTGACCCGCTGGTTCGTATGGCTGTCGGTCACTATCAATTTGAAGCGGTGCACCCCTTTGTTGATGGCAACGGACGTACGGGTCGTGTAATCAACATCCTGTATTTGATACAACAAGAACTACTGCAATTGCCAATTTTGTATCTCAGTCGGCACATCATTGCGAACAAAGATGATTACTACAAGCTGTTACTGAGTGTCACACGGGATCAGGCATGGGATCCATGGATACTGTTTATGCTCAAAGCCGTAGAAGAAACATCACGGTGGACAACGGACAAGATCGCAGCGATTCGCGGGCTTTCAGACCACACCACTGAGTACGTACGCCGCAAGCTTCCCAAAATTTACTCCCGTGAATTGGTCGATGTCATATTTGAGCAGCCCTATTGCCGTATCTCTGATTTGGTACATAAAGGTGTGGCAAAACGACAGGCGGGTTCAAGGTACCTAAAGTACATGGTGGATATTGGGGTGCTGAGTGAAATCAGCGTCGGAAAAGAAAAGCTTTTCATCCATCCAAAATTAATGAGACTTTTAAGTCACGACTCAAACCATTATGAACCATACAGAACCGGATAGCCTGACGTTTCTAGACCATAAGCCCTAGGCCCTAAGCCCTAGACTCGTAGCAATCCGACATCACTCGGGTATTGGTCTGTCACCGCACAAATGCCTCATGCGGTGCCACACTAAGACGGCTAACATTAGCCATGTGCCCTAGGGCACGGTGACTCTAGACGACTGCGCTTAGCTATCGTGCTGTCTCGCATTACTTACACCACACACAACTGCCAACGGAAATCACCATGAATGACATTATCTGCCCTCATTGCCAAAAGGCATTCAAGGTTGACGAAGCCGGCTATGCCGACATCCTCAAGCAAGTACACGATCATGAGTTTGAAAGGCAGTTGCAGGAGCGGTTAACGCTCGCTGAGCGAGAAAAAAAAGATGCCGTGGCGTTGGCGCGCTCTGAGACCGAACGCGAACTTCAAAAGACAGCGGCCGCCAAAGACCAGCAGATTCAGGATCTCAAAGCCAAGCTTGAAGCCGGTGAGGTCGAGCGCCAATTATCCGTGGCACAAGCCCTTGGGGCTGTAGAAAAAGAGCGCGATACCTTAGCCAATCAAGTGGCGCAGCTCAAAGAAGCCCAACAAGCCGCCGCTGAAATGTCCCGACTGCAGTTTGAGAATCAACTGCAACAGGCCACTGCCACTCAAGAAGCTGAGATTGTCAAACTTAAAACTGGACTGGAGCAAGCCCAACTGACTTCTAAGCTTGAGTTTCAGTCCCTTAAAGACCGATACGAGGTGCAGATCAAAGACCGCGAAGAAGAGATTGGTCGTCTTCGTGAAATGAAAGCCCGTTTATCCACAAAAATGGTCGGTGAAACGCTAGAGCAACACTGTGAGACCGAATTCAACCGCATTCGGGCCACAGCGTTTCCTCGCGCTTATTTTGAGAAGGACAATGACGCTCGTGGCGGTAGCAAGGGCGACTATATTTTTAGAGATCTTGATGAGTCCGGTACCGAAATCGTTTCCATCATGTTCGAGATGAAAAACGAAATCGACACCACAGCCACTAAAAAGAAAAACGAAGATTTTCTCAAAGAACTTGACCGTGACCGATCAGAAAAGGGCTGTGAGTATGCTGTGCTGGTCTCCCTACTAGAGCCAGACAGTGAGTATTACAACTTGGGTATCGTTGATGTGTTTCACCGTTACCCCAAAATGTACGTGGTGCGCCCACAGTTCTTTATTCCAATCATCACGCTGCTGCGTAATGCCGCCATGAATTCTCTTCAATACAAAACAGAACTGGCCCATGTGCGTGCCCAGAACATCGATATCACCAATTTTGAGGATCAACTAGAAACCTTTAAGTCGGCATTTGGTAAGAACTTTGATTTGGCTTCAAGAAAGTTCCAAACCGCGATCGATGAAATCGACAAATCGATTGACCATCTACAAAAGACCAAAGACGCCTTGCTTGGTACTGATCGTAATCTGCGCCTAGCCAATGACAAAGCGCAAGACGTCACCATCAAAAAGCTGACCAAGAATAATCCAACCATGGCAACTAAATTCGCTGAGCTCAAAGATCAACGCCCTGATAGCGATAGTAAGGAATAGCATCCCAAGTTGCTCAGGCGCTGTCGTATCAACAAACGTTTGACAGAATCATCGCGCCACTAGTCTCCTGCGCTAAGCTATTGGCTTTCAGGGAGACGTCTCGATGCCATCATCAACCGAGGGACCCTCGCCCGCTGTCAAGCTGGCGTTAGAAGGTCCCGCAGGGCGTGTCATTTGGAAGCTATCGGCTCCCAACATTGTCTCGAATGCGTTGATCACGCTAGTGACGATTTTTGATGCGTTCTTTGTGGCCAAGCTTGGCACCACAGCTTTGGCCAGCTTGGCGTTGGTGTTCCCATTTCAAATGTTGATGCAAATGTTTGGCAATGGCGCCATGGGTGGCGGCATTGCCTCTGCGTTATCGCGGGCACTGGGTCGTCACGATATAGGCAAAGCCAATGCCATTGCTTGGCACGCGTTGGTTATTGGTGTGGTGATGTCATTGGTCTTTGTGACGGTATTTGGATTGTTCGCCGAGGTGGTGTTTACCGCTATGGGCGGTTCCGGTGAGTCACTGGCCGGTGCGGTCCGGTATGCCAGCGTGGCGTTTGGCGGTGCCACCGCATCGTGGCTTTTCTTCACGCTATTTGCGATTTGTCGTGGTTCCGGTGACATGCGTGCACCGGCAGTGGCGTTGATGATTTCAACCGCTGCACAGATCAGTCTTTCAGCTGGCCTGACACTCGGTTTGGTGGGTTTGCCTAAACTTGGTGTTGTGGGTCCGGCGGTCGCGCTGGTGGTCTGTCAAGGCGCGGCAGGGTTGGGATTGCTGCTCTATGTCATGAGAGGGCATCTGCCCGTTAGCATGAGGCCTGAGAGGTTGAGTTGGTCGCCCATGGCCGATATCTTGCGGGTGGGTGGCTTGAGTATGGTCAATAGCGTGACCATTGTGCTGGCGGTGGTGGTCGTCACCGGACTAGTGGGTCGCTACGGCATGCAAGCCCTAGGCGGTTACGGTTTGGGTAGCCGATTGGAATTGATGTTGGTGCCTATTGCCTTTGGTATTGGCGGGGCACTCACCACGGCAGTCGGTTTGAACATAGGGGCAGGGCAGCACGCCCGTGCCCGATCGATCGCCTTGCTTGGCGGCGCCATTGCCTTTGGCATCTTTACCCCCATTGGCGTGGCCTTGGCGATTTGGCCAAGTTTGTGGCTGTCTTGGTTTACCACTGCACCCGAACCCTTTCAGTCCGGGGCGCAGTACCTACAAATCGTCGCACCCTTTTACGGCGTGTTTGTCGCCGGTCAAGTCTTGTACTTCGCCTCACAAGGCACCGGCAAAATGTTCGCGCCGGTGTTGGTGGGGTTTGCTCGGCTATTGGTCGTGTCGATCACGGGGGCCGTCACCGTCTGGCTCGGTTTTGGCGTGGGCGGTGTTTTTTGGGGCGTGAGCGCCGGCATGATGACTGTCGGCATGGGCTTGTGGCTGTGTACCCAAGGCCCGGCGTGGCGCGTAGATTGATGAGTTCAGTAGATCGCTTAGGTCTAGTGGCTGTGGTTAAAAGGCGACGTATTCCCATGCGCCATTTGAGGTTGTGCGTCTTTTGACGATTGTGGGTTTGTTGTCAGTTAAGCTCCGGCAAATTAACCGATATCAAGTATTCGTTAACTCACAAATAGCATTCAACCTCAACCCATCAGCCCCGCTAGGAGCGCGTGTGAACCCAGTTAAAAATGTCTGCCTTCTCGACGGAGGCCTCGGTCAAGAAATCTATCGGCGAGCGTCTACGGCTAATGCTTACCTATGGTCTGTTGAGGTGATGAGGCGTGAGCCCGAAGTGGTTCAGGCCGTGCATCGTGCTTATATTGATGCGGGTTCTACGGTGTGTACGCTCAATACTTATGCCGCCACGCCGCAGCGCCTTGCGCGTGAGGGCTTGGGTGATTCGCTTGAAGCCATCCATCTGCAGGCGTTGGAGATCTGTCGGGCGGCAATTGCGTCGTCAGGCAAAACCATCAACATAGCGGGCAGCCTCGGTCCTTTAATAGGTAGTTATCGCGACGAGCCGTCACTTACAGATGAGGTGATGCTCAATGACTACCGACGTCTGTGTGCTGCACAAGATGGCGTTGATTTGTTTTTGATTGAAACCATGACCAATAGCCGCGAGGCGATGGCCGCTTGCCAAGCCGCATCTGAAACAGGTCTGCCTTATTCCCTTGGTATCCGTGTCGAAGCAAACGGTCAATTGCGTTCAGGTGAATCGCTCTTGGAAGTGATAGAGCGGGCCATGGTCTATCAGCCGTCAGCGGTTTTAATCAACTGCAGCGAACCTGAAATCACCACACAAATCATGCCTAAGCTAGCGAGCTGCGGCTTGCCATTTGGCGCTTATGCCAACGGCTTTGTCAGCGTAGAAGCACTTCCCAATGGCCAGACCGTGGACGCGCTTGAGCGTCGTCAAGACGTCACTATCGAAGCCTACACCGATTGGGTTCTTCAGTGGATAGAGGCGGGTGCGAGTGTGGTTGGCGGATGCTGCGAAATCACACCTGAGCACATCGACTATCTTCACCGAGCACTAGCGCAACGCGTCAAAGTGGGTCTGTGGTCAGAAGCGGTGAGCTGATGGTTCCGGCCGGCCTAGCATCGGGGCGGATTGCATCGTCTGAATGGACTGAATCGAACCAAACTGAACCGAACCACATCTCGAGCACACATGGTCATTTGTCGAGGCCTATTTCGATCGCAGCCAATTGACACGCACTTGTCTTGGACTTGCCTTGAGTTTGGAGCTTTGTGCTTGGATCTTGGAGCTTGGTGCTCTGTTTGAAGTAGGTGTGATCTAGAGACCGCTTTTATTGTCACGAATAAAAAACCTTTCCTAGCAAATACTAGGAAAGGTTTCGTGTTGCACTTCTTGGCGTGGCCTAAGCGGATCGGCCCTATAGCCATGTCACCACTTAACCGAAGGCCACAAAGAAAGCGACGCCAAGCGCGAATGACAGAATCATTGTGCCAGGTAGAGTCGTGACCCAAGTCATGGCGATACGTGCGAGCGTATGCGTGTTGATGGTTTGCTTTGGAGTGGCTCCCACAGCGCCAATCACGGAGGACGACAAGACGTGAGTGGTACTGACGGGTAAGCCGCCAGCGTCAGCCATGCCAATGCTCAACACAGCAGAGATCTGTGCCGCTGTACCTTGCGCGGGGTTCATGCGCGAACTGCCCATTTTTTCCCCGAGGGTGGTCACAATGCGCCGATAACCCACCGCAGTACCACCACCGAGAGCCAAGGCCGACAGCAAAATAATCCAAAACGGCACATGTTCAACAAAGTCACGCAGCAGGGTATGGGCGTATTGCAGTTGCTGCATTTCATTCGCATTGAGTTTATTGGCAGTCGTGTCGTCTTTTAATGCTTTTGTGATCGAGGTGTGTAAATCCAAGATCTCCTTACGGGTGGCCACAGAGGTGTCATTCGTGCCGCCTGGTTTGTGTTGGTTACCACCAAGGTGTGTGCTTAAGCCGGAAGCGGCTTCAAGTAAGTGTGTATTGCTGAGTTTTTGCGCAATGGTTTCGACGTTAGTGACGGTCTCTTTAAGTGATCCGTAATCACGGTCTGATAAGCGATCAGGATCCAAGCCATAGACCGCTGGGAACAAACCAAACAACACGATCATCATGAGGCCAATGCTCTTTTGCCCATCGTTAGAGCCGTGCATCACACTCACACCGGCGGCGCCAGCGATTAACGCCGCTCGGATACCTTTGCTGGGCTTTTTGTTTTCTGCCACCGGTTCATACAGCTCGGGATTCTTGTTGGTTTTGCGGATAATTTTTAACAAGAGGTAGCCCAGCAAAAAGCCCACGATGGGTGACACGATCAACGCGATCATGATCTTTTCACCTTGGTGCCAGTTGATTTGGCCTGCCACCGATTGACCGTGAACGAAGGCATCGGCCATGGCCGCACCGATGATGGAGCCAATGTAGGCGTGGGTGGTGGAGTTGGGAATGCCAAGCCACCAGGTGCCGAAGTTCCAGACCACAGCCGAGACGATCATGGCCGCAAAAACAGCCGCTTCACCCTGAGTATTAATACCTGCCACCATGTTTTCTGGGAGAAGGTATACAAGACTAAATGCCACGGCAGTGCCGCCGATTAACACCCCTAAAAAGTTAAAGATGGCAGCCAATGAGACCGCCTGCATGGGTGTTAAGGCATTGGCGTAAATGACCGTGGCAATGGCGTTGGCAGCATCGTGAAAGCCGTTGATCGCCTCTTGAATGACAATCAAGACAAATACCGTGATCAGCATGATGCCGGTGAACGAGGAAAACGCTGCGATTAATTGATCCATTATGTTTTCTCCGGTTAGCCGATCGCTAGAACAGCACGGTTGGGTTTGCGTGACGCACGGCGCTCAATACCGGTGACAAACGAATCAATCAAATCACTCTGTAAGCCGCCGCCGATCACTAGCAAAGAAGCTTGGTGTTCTGTACAAAGCTTTTCAATCACTTTGGGTGTCAGCGATGTATCCGAATCAATCGCGACATCGTTGGCTTGAACGCCATGCGCCTTGAGGTATTGAAGTGCTACGGAGCTTACAGTCGCGTTGTCTTCCTCACTGCGACGACTTGCGACTGTGACACGGTCGGCCAGAGACAGCATTGGCAATGCGGCGGTTAACGCCCGTGCGTGGTCGGTGTCATCGCGCCAGACAAACAGGGCGTGCGAGAGATCTGCAGGTTTATTTTCTTCAGGTAATAGCAACACCGGACGAGCGGAATCAGCGATCGCATCGAGTACGGCATTCTTGTAGTAGTGCAAATTAACCAACGAGGGGTGAGCCAAGATGGCCAAATCTGTGGCCCATACCGCCGTAGAAAATTCGCGACTCAAATCTTTCAGAGGATTGTGATAATTCGCAGGAATCTGTGGAAACTCTTGAGTACTTTGATCAAATGTGGCGCGTGCCGTTTGATCAAAGGCAGTGATGGTTTTTTCTGCTTGCTCAAAGAAGGTTTTAAAGGTCTCCCCTAAAAAACCGCTTGCGAGTAGCAGCTGAGGATCATCAGGAACAGGCCGAATCAGGTATGTGTCCACCGTCGCGCC
>JAWOGG010000215.1:0-3009 GCA_046497085.1 Orrella sp. | reverse complement strand
CGGCTATTCAAGCTACATCGAAGCGTGCGGTCTGGCCCCAAGCAACATCGCAGGCGCACTTGGTGCCCGTGCGGGTCTATTTGAGTGCGGCGAAGTTCGTGTGCATCCCACAGGCAGTGTGACCGTTTTTACAGGCTCTCACAGCCATGGCCAAGGACACGAAACCACCTTCGCCCAAGTGGTTGCTGCCCGCCTAGGCATCCCCGTAGAAAACGTCGATATCGTGCATGGCGACACCGGTCGTGTGCCCTTTGGTATGGGCACCTACGGATCGCGCTCGATTTCAGTTGGCGGTTCGGCCATCATGCGTGCGATCGACAAAATTGAAGCCAAAGCCAAAAAGATCGCTGCCCACCTGCTTGAAGCCAGTGACAGCGATATTGACTTTGAAAACGGTGAATTCACTGTCAAAGGTACCGACAAGAGCATTCCATTTGCGCAAATTGCCCTGACGGCCTATGTGCCACACAACTATCCGCTCGAAACCTTGGAGCCCGGCCTTAACGAAACCGCCTTCTACGATCCCACTAACTTCACTTATCCGTCTGGCACTTACATTTGCGAGGTAGAAATCAACCCCGAGACCGGTGAAACCCGGATCGATCGGTTCAGCGCAGTCGATGATTTTGGCACCATCATCAACCCCATGATTGTCGAAGGCCAAGTCCACGGCGGCCTAGTGCAAGGCATAGGACAAGCCTTAATGGAGAACTGCGTCTATGACCGCGAAACCGCACAACTGCTGACCGGCTCCTTCATGGACTACACCATGCCACGTGCGGACGACTTTCCTGAATTCAAGATCGGGCATGTTTGCACACCCTGCACCACCAACCCCTTAGGGACCAAAGGGTGCGGCGAAGCCGGCGCAATTGGCTCACCACCGGCCGTGATCAATGCCGTATTGGATGCGCTCGCACCCGTCGGTGTGATCGACATCGACATGCCCGCGACACCCTTACGCGTGTGGCAAGCCATCCAATCAGCCAAGGCTTAAAAGGAGACATTCGTCATGTATCAATTTGAATATGCTCGCGCCGAATCTGTCGATCAAGCCGCTAAAAAGCTTGCTGACGGCGCGCAATTGTTGGCCGGCGGACAAACGCTTTTGGCTTCAATGAAGCAACGATTGGCTCAGCCTGAAACGTTACTGGACCTAGGGGACTTATCTGACCTGACGGGTATTTGCGAAGACGGAAATACCCTGGTCATTGGCGCCATGACGCGTCATCAACAAGTGGCCACTGATCCATTGGTTCTAAAAAAGATTCCGGCTTTGGCGCATCTAGCCGGCGGTATCGGCGACAAGCAAGTGCGCGCCATGGGAACGCTCGGTGGTTCAGTGGCCAACAACGATCCGGCGGCTTGCTACCCGAGTGCTGTTTTGGCGTTAAACGCCACGGTCATCACCAATCGCCGTGAAATCGCTGCCGATGAGTTCTTTCAAGGGCTTTACGCCACAGCGCTTGAAGCCGATGAACTGATTACTGCGATACGCTTTCCCGTGCCTAGAAAATCGGCTTATGCCAAATTTAAGCAGCCGGCTTCGCGCTATGCATTGGTCGGTGTCTTTGTGACACAAAGCGATGATGGTGTGCGCGTGGCGATCACCGGTGCGGGCAATGGTGTGTTCCGTCACTCAGGACTCGAGCACGCTCTAGGTGGGGAGTTTTCTCCACAAGCCGTCGTCCACGTTGAGATCGACGATAGCGAGCTCAGCGGCGACTTGCATGCCACGGCGGCCTATCGTGCCCAGCTGATTAAAGTGCAAACCCAAAGAGCTGTGGCCACAGCCAATGGCATTGACTGACTTAGGAACCCGCTTTGACTCGCAACAACCCTGCCAACGGCATCGATGCTCTTATCGCCTCACTGCAAGCGGTTGGGTATTTCCCCGACCGATCGCTAGCCACTGCTGTCCATTTGGCGATGCGACTCGGTCGCCCCTTGCTGCTCGAGGGAGACCCCGGGGTCGGTAAAACCGAACTTGCCAAGGCCTTGGCTTTGATTGCTGGACGCCAACTGATCCGCTTGCAGTGCTACGACGGTTTGGAGCAACGCGATGCCTTATACGAATGGAACCATGCTGCCCAATTGATTCATCTACGCGCCGCTCAAGCGCAGCGCACGCCCGAAGAAATCGAACGTGAGGTGTATCAACCGCAGTACCTGATCAAACGGCCATTACTTCTAGCGCTGCAAACACCCAGTCCAGGCGCTGTGCTACTGATTGACGAAGTGGATCGGGCCGACGAACCGTTTGAAGCATTTTTATTGGAATATTTGGGCGAGTATCAGATCTCGATTCCCGAGCTTGGTACGATCAAAGCCGACGTTGCGCCGTTGACGATTCTGACCAGTAACCGCACGCGCGACTTAAATGATGCCGTCAAACGACGTTGTTTGTTTCACTGGGTTCAATATCCCGACCGTGAGCGCGAGTTAGCTATTGTCAAGCAACAAGTGCCCAATATTTCTGATCAACTGAGCGAACAAGTCACGCAATTTGTTCAGCGGCTGCGCGACCAACCCTTTAAAGACGCCTTTAGCCGTGCGCCGGGCGTGGCCGAAAGTGTCGAATGGGCCAAGGCACTGGTGGCTCTCAATACGCTATCGCTAGACCCTGAAATCATCGAGGGCACAGCTGGCGTCTTGTTTAAACAACGTGATGACGTGAGTACCTTAACGCCCATGATCGATGAGCTGTTGGCACCCTAGACATGGGCGTGTCGGCTGCCCTTGGAGATGCCCGCAGCGGCAAGCTCGCTGACAATGTGGTGGGGTTCGCGCGCACCCTAAGACGCGCCGGCTTACCGGTTGACAGTGCACGTATGAGTTTGGCTCAACAGTCCCTAGGATGGATAGACATTGGGCAGCGCGAGGATGTCCGAGCCGCCCTAGAAAGTGTCTTTGTCAGTCGCGTGCAAGATCGTCAAGTGTTTCACGAACTGTTTGACGCCTATTTCCGCAACCCGGACATTGCCAAACAACTGATGGCTCAACTGCTGC
>JAWOGG010000213.1:0-19776 GCA_046497085.1 Orrella sp. | reverse complement strand
TTTCAGCGGCCACCTTTTCGGCGACGCCCTCAAGAACCAAGCCAAATGCACCCGCTTCGGCGACCGCGTGTGCGTCAGCTTTCACTAATGCCGCAGTGGTCTCGTCCAAGCCCTGAGCTTTGTAGTCGCCCATCGTATTGACGTGTTGCGGCATCAAGCCAACGTGTGCCAAAACGGGTATGCCGCGTTCTACTAAAAAAGCGATGGTTGGCGCCATTGCCTTACCACCTTCAAGTTTGACCGCGTCAGCACCGCCTTGTGCGAGCAGATGTGCCGCATTGTCAAAGGCTTGCTCAGGGCTACGTTGATAGCTGCCAAATGGCATATCGGCAATCACACAAGCGTGCTGTGTCGCTCGCACCACGGCCGCCGTGTGAGCGGCGACTTGCTCAATGGTGAAAGACAGTGTGTTGGGTAAGCCATAGGCCACCATGGCGGTTGAGTCGCCGATCAGGATGAAGTCAAGATATTCGTCTAGCAAACGGGCAAACACACTGTTGTGTGCGGTTAACGAGGCAATTTTTCGTTGACCTTTGCAGGCGCGAATCTGCGGGACGGTCATGCGTTTGATGGTCTGATGAATGCTCACGAGCCTATCCAGAAAAAATAGAACTAAGAAGTAAAATCACAACAGCAGGTCACGATAGCAGGCTTTTGTCCAAGGCAGGCTGCGGTCTATTCATCAGTGGTCGGCGAGGTGGTTTTTTTGGCCACTTTTTTCACGGCCTTTTTAGCAGTCTTTTTAACCGCTTTTTTAGCGGCCTTCTTGACGACTTTCTTTGTGGCTGTCTTGGCAGCGGTTTTGGTTGCTGTTTTTTTGGCTGCCTTGGTGCCAGCTTTAGTGCCAGTCTTAGGCGCCTTAGCCTCAAACTCAAACCCGACTTTACCGCCTTCACCAACCGACAGATAAGCCTTGAACTTACGATTGGTACGGCTAGAGATAAAGCCTTCGAGCAGATCGGTTTTGCCGCTCGCCAATAATTTGGTGACTTGTTCTGGGCTGATTTCTTGCTGCAGAATCACTTTACCCGTGCGGAAATCGCATGTTTTCTCTGGCCCCACTGCTTTTTCGCAGACGTAATTCATGCCGTGTTCAAACACACGTGAGCCACACTTGGGACAAGCGCCAATAGGTGTCGAACCAGAAAAGTCGACCGGCTCTTTGTCTTCCTCTTCACGTTGTCCGAAATCAAATGCCAATTTGTTCTCACTGTCGATGCGCAAAATCGCAGCAAATGGCCGTCCCATTTTGCTGATAAAGCCTTGCATCGGTCCGATTTCGCGGTCTTTGAGAAGCGTTTCGACTTCTTCAGGTTCGAAAGTACGCCCACCAGGGTGCTTGCCTATAGAGAAGTCGCAGGCGGTGCAGGCATAGCGGCGGTAGTTTTCTTTAACCACCGCGCCACATTTAGGACAAGGCGTGGCGAGCGTCACGAAATCACCGGGCACAGTATCCCGGTCATATTCCTTGGCTCGTTTGACGATCACTTGAGTCATTTGCGCAATTTCACGCATGAATGCTTCGCGCGGCAACTGCCCTTGTTCTATTTGTTTGAGCTTGTGTTCCCACTCACCCGTCAATTCAGGCGAGGTGAGTTCTTTGACATCAAGGCCTTTGAGTAAAGTCATCAGTTGACGCGTTTTGGCGGTGGGTACCAGTTCACGACCCTCGCGTCGAAGGTAGCTCTCATTGAGTAAGCCCTCGATGATGGATGCGCGTGTCGCGGGTGTGCCTAAGCCGCGCTCAGACATGGCTTCGCGTAACTCTTCGTCATCGACCAATTTGCCAGCGCCTTCCATCGCAGATAAAAGGGTGGCCTCAGTGTAGCGAGGCGGTGGTTTGGTGGCCAAAGCCTTGCTGACAATGTCTTCGGTACGAACAGATTCATTGGCTTGCACCGGCACCAACATGGCATCGTCTTCTTGGGTTTGTCGGCCATAGACCGCCAACCAACCGGGTGACACCAACACTTTGCCGTCGGTGCGAAACAGATGCTTCTGAACCTCAGTGATACGAGTGGTGACGCGGTATTCGGCTGCTGGAAAGAATATCGCCAAAAAGCGTTTGACAACCAGGTCGTAGAGCTTGGCTTCAGCCTCGCTCAGGTCTTTTGGGACTTGCAAGGTTGGGATAATGGCAAAGTGATCCGAAACCTTTTTGTTGTCAAACACACGTTTGTTGGGTTTGATCCAGCCTTCGGATATGGCTTTGCGCGCGTGAGGTGCTAAGCCTTTGACCACATTGCTGTCACCTTCGCCAATCAGCGTCACCGTTTCTTTAACAGTCGACAAATAGTCTTCTGGCAAATAGCGAGAATCGGTCCGTGGGTAGGTGAGTGCTTTGTGTCGTTCATACAACGTTTGGGCAAGCGACAGGGTCGCTTTGGCAGAGAACCCAAATCGACTGTTCGCCTCACGCTGCAGGGAAGTGAGGTCAAACAACTGAGGTGAGAGTTGGCTACTGGGTTTTGATTCTTCACGCACCGAACCGGTTTGACCGCGGCAAGCGGCTTCAATGGTCTTGGCGGCGGTTGCGCTCCAAAGCCGACTGTCACGCTTTTCGGGATCGGCTGGGTCTTTTTTAAAGTTCGGGTCGAACCAGCGCCCTTCATAAAGACCGGCAGCAGCCACAAAAGTGGCGTGTACTTCCCAGAAGTCGCGCGACACGAAGTCGTGTATCTTGGCTTCGCGTTCGGCCACAATCGTCAGCGTAGGCGTCTGTACACGACCCACGGTGGTTTTGAAAAAACCACCGTCTTTGCTGTTAAAGGCTGTCATGGCGCGCGTGCCATTAATGCCCACCAGCCAGTCGGCTTCAGCGCGTGATCGCGCGGCCTCTTCTAACGGCTTAAGAGACTCATCAGAGCGCAGCTGCTCAAAGGCGGTACGGATGGCGTCACGGGTCATGGATTGCAGCCACAAGCGCTCTACGGGCTTCTTGCTGCCGGCATATTGCTCAATGTAACGAAAGATCAGTTCGCCCTCACGTCCGGCGTCACAGGCATTGATCAAACGATCGACGTCTTTACGCTTGATGAGCTTGACTAAGAGTTTGAGGCGTTCCGCAGACCTTTTGTCTGATGGATTTAAACCAAAGGCAGGCGGGATAACGGGCAAATGAGCGAAACTCCATTTGCCTTTGACGGGGTCGTTGGGTGCAATCAGGCTTAACAAGTGACCCACGCTCGACGAGAGAACGTACTTGTCGCTCTCGAAATAGTCCCCTTCACGGGTGAATCCGCCCAATGCGCGCGAGATATCGAGCGCAACTGATGGTTTTTCAGCAATTATCAGTACTTTAGTCATTCCAATCCTGGATCGCAGACCGCGACATTAGCGGCGATCATACGGGTGGAGTTCACAAAGGCGCAAGTCCGACGGTTTAAAAGGCCTTCGCCCACTGTTCGGTTGCCAACGCCAAAAACGTTGTCGGCTCATCCGCAGCTAGGTCCTCAAAACCCAAATGACGCCACGCTCGCCGCAAAACAGGCACAGGATTTTTAGTGTCGACCGCCTGCGCGCCGTTTTGTTTGGATAACTTTACACCTTTGTTGTCGGTCACCAATGGCACATGCATCACTGACGGGTAAGTTATGTCCAGCAATTGAGCGAGCCACTGTTGGCGAGCCGTGCTCGAGAGCAAGTCCGCTCCCCTGACAATATCGGTGATGCCTTGGTCGTGGTCATCGACCACAACCGCCAGTTGGTAGGCCCACAGTCCGTCGGCTCGGCGCACCACGAAGTCGCCCACTTCTGCTGCGACATGTTGTGTTTGGGGCCCGCACCAGCGATCGACAAATGTGGTGCTACCGTCGGTCACACGCAGGCGCCAAGATTTGGCCTCACGCCCTTCGGGTAGGCCGTTGCGGCAGGTGCCTGGATAGGGCCGCTCACCGTCTGGAAACTCGCCATGGCGTTCTAGAACCGAGTCTGCAATCTCACGGCGTGTGCAACCACAAGGGTAGACATGTTGATTGGTTCTAAGTGTTTCAAACGCAGCCGCATAAGCGTGGGATCGGGCCGACTGATACATCACCTCACCGTCCCATGCCATACCTAGATCGTGCAGTTGCTGCAGGATGATTTGATCAGCCCCAGTGACCATGCGCGGAGTGTCCAAGTCTTCGATACGAACCAGCCAGCTTCCTTGATGCGCACGCGCATCAAGGAAGCTGGCCAGAGCCACCGCCACGGATCCCGCGTGTAACGGTCCACTCGGGCTTGGGGCAAAGCGACCAACGTATGTCACGAACGCCAGACTACCGTAATGACACAGTTAATGACAAAGCCGCTCGCCGTCGTGACGCAAGAGCTCTTCAAGTATCAGGTGATCGACTTCAGCTTCCTGGCTCCATAGCACCATCAAGGCGATCACCTTGATTCTCTCTAAAGAGATTGGTTCGTTGTCGCAAGCCATGGCCCGTTCAATCACGATTTCACGTAACGGCGCAGGCAAGACGTCGCTGTTTTCTAAGAAAGTGATGAATCCAATGGCATCAGCGCCGAGCTTACGATGCTCGATTTCGGCGTAGAAGCGGGTGCCATAGGTGTCGTGGTAAGCCAAATCCACGCAGTGTTCGGTGACTTCAGCCAAACCTAGCAGCCACCCGAGAGCATCATCGATGTCCTCGTGCTCGAAGCCAGCAGCCACTAGCCGCTTTGCCAATACCTCTGCCTTAGGACATGCCTGGGGCGTGTAGTAATTTCTAAACAGGTAAACCAATACGTCAAACATGGTACGCCCCCCTGTTATTGAATTTCGATGCACTTAAACATTACCACGAGCCGAATGATCGGTGTTCAAAACCACACCGGGTGTGATGTTCGCATCAGCGGGCTGTATGTCAAAATCTTTAGGCGATCCAACCGAATGACAAGCCCGCTTTGTAGAGCATGTAGGTTGCCAAACCGAAGAGCAAGAAAGCAAACACGCGCTTGAGCGTGTTGACGGGTAGCTTATGCGCGACTTTGGCGCCAATGGGTGCGGTCACCACACTGAAAGCCACCAATACCAAGAGTGCAGGCCAGTAAATGTAGCCAAGCATGCCAGGCGGCAAATCCTGAACCGATAGGCCAGACCAAACGTAGCCGATGGTGTTGGCTAAGGCAATCGGAAAGCCTAACGCGGCCGAGGTGGCGACGGCCTGATGCAGCGCCACGTTACACCACAGCATGAAGGGCACGGAAACGAAACCGCCACCCGCACCGACCAAGCCAGACAGAAAGCCGATGCCAGCACCGGCACCGCTGGTACCAATAAAGCCAGGCATTTGACGACTCGGCTTGGGTTTTTTGTTGATGAGCATCTGTATGGCCGAGTAACCCACAAATGCCGCAAAAAATAGCGCCAACCACGCGGTTTTAAGTGCCGCAAACACCGCCCCACCGGCGAGTAATCCACCCAACACAATGCCGGGCGTAAAGCCTGCCACTAAGTCCCAGCGCACCGCTTTTTTCTTGTGGTGGGCGCGCACACTCGACATAGAGGTGAACAGAATCGAGGCCATGGATGTCGCAATGGCGGCGTGAACCACCAGATCAAGGGGTAGACCCTGCATGGTCAATAAAGCCGTTAAAAACGGCACGAGCAACATGCCACCGCCGATGCCTAGTAGGCCGGCAGCAAAGCCCGCCACACAACCGAGAACGGCGTACGCAATAAAAAAAAGGGGATCCATGGATAGTCACCGAACCACTAAATAGAGGAATAAGCGTGCCAGTATAGCCAAGCAGCGTTGGCTACTTGCGCCAAAAGCCTGAAGAAAACAGCACCAGCACCGTGAAGAGCTCAAGACGACCGATCATCATGGCAAACGACAAAATCCAAATTTGGAAGTCGTTCATGCTCAGATAGTTGTCAGCCGGACCCACTTCGCCCAAGCCGGGCCCAATGTTATTTAAGCAAGCCAAAACCGCGGTAAAGGCCGTGGTGGCATCGGCGCCACTTAGGAGCATTAACGCCGTCATCACCGCAATAGAAAACCCATACAGCAGCATAAAGGCTAAGACAGAGGCCAACACCTTGGGCGGAATCAGTCTGCCTTTGAGTAAGACAGGTGTTATCGCATGCGGGTGCAAAATGCCAACCATTTCTTGCTTGGTTTGTTTAACCAGCATCATGGCGCGAATCATTTTGATGCCGCCACCGGTTGAGCCCGAACTAGTGCTGAACATCCCAAGCATGATCATCGATAAGGGGGCGATCAATGGCCAAGCGGAGAAGTCTGTATTGGCAAAACCCGCCGTGGTGGCAATCGATACGGTATTGAACAAAGCAAAGCGCAATGAGGTCGGTAAATCTGGATAGACGTCCATGATCCAAAGATAAACGCCGATCAAAAAGCCCATACCCAAAACGATGGAGACAAATGGAATGGCCTCCGGACAGCGCTGGTAGGCCTTTACGCTACCCAAACGGAAAGCGTTGAAGTGGGTGGCATAGTTGATACCTGAAAGCAGCATAAAAATGATGCAAATGGCTTCAATCAGTGGCGAATCAAAAAACGCAAAACTTGCATCATGAGTAGAAAAGCCGCCAAGCGCCACGGTTGATGCCATGTGACACCAGGCATCAAACCAGCTCATTCCTGCCGCACGATAGGCGAGGAAACAGGCGATCGATAAGCCAAAATAGATGGCGTAGAGCGCTTTGGCTGTGCTTGCGATGCGTGGCGTTAACTTCTCTTCTTTCATCGGGCCCGGTGTTTCGGCGCGAAACAACTGGTGCCCACCGACGCCCAAAAGAGGTAGGATTGCGACCGCCAGCACAATAATCCCCATGCCGCCTACCCAGTGCATGGTTACCCGCCACAAATTAATGGTGGGGGCCAAATCATCTAGCCCGCTTAGTAGAGTGCCGCCGCTTGCGGTCAAGCCAGACATGGACTCAAAGTACGCGTCTGTAAAAGACAGTGGGGCTCCAATACCATCGAAATACAACAGCAGCGGAATGGTCCCCAAGATGGGCAAGGATGCCCAAACCAAGGTGACCAATAAGAAGCCGTCGCGTGGCCTTAGCTCAGCGCGAAACTTCAAGGTGCTTAGCCACAGCACACCACCAAGTGCCAAAGCAATGCCAAAAGCGTGCACGAACAGCATTAATTGGCCATCATCCAAAATCACCGACCACACCATAGGTACGAACAGGGTGGTGGCAAACAGTGCCATGGTGAAACCGAGCACATGAACGACAGCAAAAATGCGATTCATAGTTTCTAGAAAAAGGAGGCGGAAACTTGGAAGAGTTTCTCTACCTTTGGCACCTGCGTGCGAGAGGAAACGAAGATCACCACGTGATCATCGGGCTCAATAACGGCTTGTTGATCGGTGATGATGATTTCCTCACCGCGCACCAGCGCACCGATAGTGGCCCCTTTGGGCAACACCAGTTCACTGATCTTGCGCCCAACCACCTTAGACGATTTGCGATCACCGTGGGCCACGAGCTCCAGTACTTCGGCTAACCCGCCGCGCAATCGATGGGCACCGACAATATCGCCGCGTCTGACATAACGCAGCAACTCACTCATGGTCGCTTGCGCTGGTGAGACCGCTATGTCAATGTGAGTGCCTTCCATCAACTCACCGTAGGCCTGACGGTTAATCAACGCGATCACTCGCCGCGCGCCCATCCGTTTGGCTAGCAATGAAGACATGATGTTGTCTTCATCGTCGCTTGTGAGCGCCAACCAAGTGTCCATCTCTTCGATGCCTTCACGTTGCAGCAAAGATTCGTCGGTGCCGTTGCCGTGTAAAACCAGCACGTTGTCTGGCAAAGTGCTCGCTAACCGCTCACAGCGCGCCAGATCTTGTTCAATGATGCGCACGTTGTAACCGCGCTCACCCAAGGTTTTTGCCAAGCGCGCACCGATATTGCCACCGCCGGCAATCATCAAACGGCGCACGGACTCTTCTGACTTGTGCATTTGATAGACCGCTTGGTGGGCCGATTCGGTGTCTGCAATGAGCAGTAACTCATCGCCTGGTCGCAAGATGGTCTCTGGTGAGATGGTCAGCGGTTTATCCATTCGCACGATGTCGACCACGCGTGCATTGACGTCAGGGCTCATGGCGCGAAGATCTTTAAGCGCATGGTTTGCCATAAAGCCATCGGCACCGGCGCGCATGGTGATCACGCTGACTCGACCGTGGGCCATCTCAACGACTTGTAGTGCTTCAGGGAACTCGATGAGTTTTTGCAGGTAAGAAGTGACGCTGCCTTCGGGACTTATGAGCGCATCAACCGCAAAGCCGTCTTCTTCGAGCAACTCTGGGATACCAGGTAATTCTGACGAGCGGATGCGCGCAACGCGACGCGGGACATTAAAAAGGGTACGGCTGATTTTGCAGGTCACGAGATTCACTGCGTCACTGGCCGCACAGGCAATCAACATGTCAGCGTCTTCTGCCCCAGCACGCTTTAGAACGGAGGCTTGGGTGCCATCCCCCACCACACCACGTAAATCGAACCGCTCTTGGAGATCAGATAAGCGGCTCGGGTCGTCGTCAATGACGGTGATGTCGTTGTGTTCTGAAACCAGGTTTTCCGCAACGCTTGTGCCTACGCGTCCTGCACCGACGATCAATATCTTCATGAGCTGCGCTTACGCGATTCAATGCCGAGTTGTTTGAGTTTTCTGTATAAGTGGGTGCGTTCCAGACCCGTCCTCTCAGAGACTCGGGTCATGCTGTGATTCTCGCGTACCAGATGATATTCAAAGTAAACGCGCTCAAACGCATCGCGTGCGTCGCGCAACGGTTGGTCCAACGAAATATCTCCAGACACACCGGCGGGCTCGGGCGGGACGTCTTTTTGTGCCGACGGTTGCTGTGACGAAACCTGCGCCGGCACGGCTGACCCTTGAGACTGATTGGCAGGCGCGCTAGCGCCTGCTTGTCCTGGCGCAACGATTGGTTTGGTTCTGGTTAGGCCGTTGACCACTGTTTTGAGTAGTCGTTGCAACGTGATGGGCTTTTCAAGAAAATCAATGGCACCGATGCGTGTCGCTTCAACTGCCGTGTCAATGGTGGCGTGTCCGCTCATCATGATCACGGGCATGTCTAACAAGCCCTGCGACCCCCACTCACGCAACAGCGTGACGCCATCAGTGTCGGGCATCCAAATGTCGAGCAATACCAAGTCAGGTCGCGAGCGTTGACGCGCGTTCCTAGCCTGCGCTGCGTTTTCAGCGAGCTCCACCGTGTGACCTTCGTCATACAAGATTTCGAAGAGTAATTCACGGATGCCGATCTCGTCGTCAACCACCAAAATTTGGGCCATATTTTTTTTCTACCTAATGCGTTGGTTCATTATCGTCCGCTTGGACGCTGTCGTCCACCTCGCCGACATCTGGTACCAGCAATATTGTCACCCTTGCGCCGCCTGTGCGGCGATTTGAAATGTCAATGTAGCCGCCATGCTCTTCTACAATTTTTCGCACAATCGCCAAGCCTAAGCCCGTGCCATGCGCTTTGGTGGTGACATACGGCTCAAAGGCGCGCTGTAGCAATTGAGCCGAGAATCCTGGTCCATTATCAGTCACTGTAAGCCTAACAGCCGGTTGGCCGGCTTGTTCACCGATGGTGGCGGTAATGACCTCGGTGGACACTTTGATGACACCTTGCGGCACGTTTTCGACCAACGCATCGCGAGCGTTGGCCAGTAGGTTGTGCACCACTTGGCGTAACTGTGTGGTGTCACCGCGCACTGTCGGCAGGTTGGGCGCGAGCTGCGCTTCAAAGCAAACGGCAGACGTCTGGGCGCCCGTTGGTTGAGCAGGATCCCAACCATATAGCGTTAAAACGTCTTCAACCAGAGCGTTCAAGTCAACAGACCCGAAATCTAATGGGGGTTTGCGTGCGTATTCGCGAAACTCCTCAACCATGTGTTTGAGTGAGTTGACTTGATTGACAATGGTGTTGGTTGACCGCTCTAAAAGAGCCGCGTCGGAGGGCTCGAGTTTGTCAACCAATTTCATGGCTAACCGTTCGGCTGAAAGCTGAATGGGTGTCAAAGGGTTTTTGATTTCATGCGCCATCCGTCGTGCGACCTCGGCCCACGCCACGCTGCGGTTGGCCGATATCACGTCGCTGATATCGTCAAACACCACCACGTAGCCATTGCCTCTGCCCTCTGCACTCAAATGGGTGCCGCGTGCCAGCAACGTCAAGGTCTCGGTGCCTTCAGGCGTATTGGGTCGCGGTAAGGTCACTTCAAACTGTTCTTGCCAGTGCAAGCGCTCGGAGTCTGACGCCACGTGTTGAGAGAACCCACGCCGCAGGGTTGCGGCTAGCGGCAACAAACCGTCAACAGTCTCAAGCGGTCTTCCTTTGACCGCGCGCAAGTCTGCGCCAAGGATAGATTGCGCCCCTTGGTTGAAAAGCGTGACGCGAAACTGCTCGTCAAACACCAGTACACCGGCGGACAGATTCGCCAAAATCCCTTCGGTAAACAGTTTGGCTTGTTCGATTTGTTTACGGTTCATATCCACCAGACGACGGGCTTCAGCGAGTTGTCGCGTCATGGCGTTAAACGAACGCGTCAGTTGCCCCACTTCGTCTTTTTGTGGGGGCTCAGGTAGTGGTCGGAAGTCGCCTACGCTGACCGCTTGTGTACCCGAGGCCAGTGCCAACAGGGGTTGCACCAGTCGTTTGGACAAGAACAAAGCCACCGCCATCGCGGCAAACACCGCCAGCAATAACGCCAACGTGAGCGTCACCACAAACAGTTCGCGCAGCCCTTGGCGTGAAAGCGCCAATTCTTGATAGTCGCGGTAGCCCTCACGGACTTCCGCATCGTTAGACACAATTTGTTCAGGTACCGGTTTGACGAGCTGCAACCAACGGATTTCAGACGAGGCGATGGCCGACACCGCGGTCATGCCACTGCCCAATGGCACGATGACGCGCAGGATGAGTTTGGAAGGATCACTGGCCATGGCGGTTGGGCTGATGTTTTCTGCTGCAGCGTAACTGCCTGTGATGCGCAATTGATTCAGCACGCGTGCAGGCGGGCCTTGTGGCAGCAACTGTCCAAGTTGATCACTGACGAATGCAATCGGACGACCGGAGCTCGTGAGCACCATGGCTTCTGTCACGCCGGTGATTTCACGGATCCTGGTCAATAAAGTGGTCAATTCGCTGTCATTGCCAGCGGCATCAGACAGCGCGGGGATCATGGCGCGCGCTCGTGTGTCGAGTTCGTTGAGTTGCGCGTCAATGGCCGCTCGACCCAAAGCCAAGCCAGCGTCTAAGGCGCTATCAACCCGCACGTTAAACCAAGACTCAATGGATCGGGACATGAACTGTATCGACACGGTGTAAATCAGCGCTCCCGGTAAGACACCAATCAAAGCAAAGGCGATGGCAAACCGTCCTGTTAAGCGTGCCCCAAACTTGCCCCGCCTAAGGCGCCGTACCAGTTTGATGCTTAAACCAAGCACCCAAACAAACAAGCTCAACGCCAACGCGAAATTCAAATACACCAATAGCTCATGGAACTGGGCCAGACGTGAGGCACTGCCGGTTGACCACGCCAAAAGCGTGAACAGCGCCAACCCCAAGAGCGCGCCCAATGCGATCAGGATGCGGTGTCTAAGCCTCATGACGGATTCAGTTCGGTTCGTCGAATCATGAACTCAAAACGCTTCCAAGGGCTACTTAAAGCCCAGTTGTTGCGGTTGGCGGGATCCAACTGCAAAGGTCTTGCCAGTTGCGTGCTGTCAAGCCGCAAGCGAGCCCTGCCATTGTAGGTGGTGTCCGGTTCAAAACGATCACTTAGGGCCACACTCCAATTGCGTACTCGCCTGAGCGCCATCAAAGACTCTTCAAATGAAGAGAACGTAAGCGATAAGTCACCGGTGCTGACCCGCCATTGCTGGGTCAAGTTGTTAAAAGACAGGCGTCTAGTCAAAGTGGTGTCAACCAAGACACGATCAAACCACCACCAGCGCGACTGATCAATTTCAACATCAATTGAAAAAAACAGTGGCAACCCGCGTTCGAGCGCTTGGACCATGGTCGGATTCAGTGACAACTCGGAGTCTATGTCAATCATCAATTGACCGTTAAGCACCAAGGGCTCTATCCGATTGACAGAGGCTTGAGCGACCGGAGTCAATGCCGGCGACAGTGTTTGTGCGGCCACGCCACTACTGAGCCAGAACATCAACGCGGCTAATCCGAGTCGACCATGTCGCCCGCGCCCAGGTCGGGTTCGGTCATTGAAAAAAGCAAGGGCAAACTGAATCATGGGGTCATTATCGATGATATTTAAAGCCAATGTCTTTCGATCAGAGGGCTTGCGCGTCATCACTGACTAAATGACTGCGCGTTCAAAGCGTGCATAGAAAAAGCCATCTTGACCCGCATCGTCGCCTGCACTCGCACGTGGCAGCAGATGCCCGCATGCTGACAGTCGTTTGGCGTCCGAATGGCGGGCCATGAACCGTTCGGCCTGTTGCTCGCCCTCTTCCACAAATACGGAGCACGTCACCATTAACAGCTGTCCGCCGGGTGCCAATGTCTGCCACAGCGCATCGAGGATTTCGCGTTGCAATTTGACGGTTTTCTTTAAATCGCTAGGACGCTTAAGCCAAGCAATATCGGGATGACGACGAACCACGCCAGACGCGGTGCAAGGCAAATCGGCCAAGATGGCGTCAAAGGGTTGACCGTCCCACCAATCATCAAGGACTCGCGCGTCTGCGGCAGTCAGCGTGACGTCGTCATGCATCAACCGCAAGCGACTCAAGTTGTCGGCCACGCGCGCCAAACGATCTGGATCTTGGTCCAGTGCGGTGAGCCTGATGTCAGCGCATTCGAGTAAGTGAGCGGTTTTGCCACCCGGGGCAGCACAGGCATCAAGCACCCGTTGGCCGGCTTTGGGGTTCAGTAGCGTGGCCGCGTGTTGCGCGCCCGTGTCTTGCACCGACCACCAGCCTTGCGCATAGCCAGGGAGACGGTCGACCGTGCCTGCTTGTGTGACAGCAATGGCCTGGGTGCCTGTTGATAGCTCCCCCAATGATTGAGCGGGTATGTCGGCCTCTGCAAACGCTTGAAGAACCGCAGACGGTTCATTGAGGCGGGAATTGACACGTAAAACCAATCGTGGCGGCTGTTGGCTGACACTCAGGATGCGTTGCCAATCGTTCGGATAAGTGGCCTGGATTTTTTGCTGCCACCAGATGGGATAGCCCCACTGTGCCACCGGGTCGTTAGAAACGTGTTCGACAAACTGTTTGCGCTCACGCTGGAAGCGTCGCAAGATGGCATTTAGCAAACCCGGTAGGACTGGTTTGGCACGGCCCTCGCGGGTCGCGTCAACCGCTTGGGTCACAAGCGTGTGAGGGGTATAGAGCGGGGCGTCCTCGCGAGCCGTGTCCGGTGACATGGCCACGTCTAGTAATAGCAAAGAAAGCGCAATGAGGCTGTCAACCCAAGGTTGGCCGGTTGGTTTTTTAAGGGCCAGCGTGCGCCAAGCTCGGGCTAATCCCCAATGGCGCATGGCATAAAGCGAAACCGCCTGTACCGCAGGACGTTGGGTCGAAGGCACCTTGGTGAGCGCTTCGGACAAAGAATGGCCCCCTTCGACCGCGGCCAAACAGCGCGACGCTAACAAGAGTGTCGAGGACAATGGCGTGGCAGGGGTGTGGGCTAAAGCCTTAGATGACGGCATAGCTTGAATTGTAGAAGCAACTGACACGTTAAACTGCAGCTTGTTAATTTTTTCTGGAACAGGCCGTCATGTCTGCACCTAAAGTCGGTTTTGTGAGCTTGGGCTGTCCCAAAGCTTTGGTTGATTCTGAGCGTATCCTCACGCAATTGCGTACAGAGGGTTACGACATCGTGCCCGACTATGATGGTGCTGATGTGGTGGTGGTGAACACCTGTGGGTTTATTGACAGCGCCAAGGCGGAATCGCTAGACGCCATTGGTGAAGCACTGACTGAGAATGGTCGAGTGATTGTCACAGGTTGCTTGGGCGTGCACGAAGACGTGATACGCGACATTCACCCAGGTGTCTTGGCCGTGACTGGTCCGCAGCAATACGAGTCGGTGGTGCGAGCGGTTCACGAAGCGGCGCCGCCAGATGTCACCCACAACCCTTATGTGGATTTGGTGCCGCCACAAGGCATCAAACTAACGCCACGCCATTACGCCTACCTCAAGATTTCAGAAGGCTGTAACCACCGTTGCAGCTTTTGCATCATCCCGTCGATGCGCGGCGATTTGGTCAGCCGTCCAGTGGGCGATGTGCTTGACGAAGCCGAGCGCTTGGTCAAGGCAGGCGTCAAAGAGCTTTTGGTGGTGTCACAAGACACCAGTGCTTATGGCGTTGACGTCAAATACCGCACCGGCTTTTGGCAGGGACGTCCGGTGCGCACTCGCATGACAGAACTCTGTGAAGCGTTGGGCGAGCTTGGGGTTTGGGTTCGGTTGCACTATGTCTACCCTTACCCACACGTCGATGAGTTGATTCCGTTGATGGTGCAAGGACGCATCCTGCCTTATTTGGATATCCCGTTTCAGCACGCCAGTCCCAAAGTGCTCAAAGCCATGAAACGCCCAGCTTTTGAGGATAAAACCCTAGCGCGTATTAAGGCGTGGCGTGAGCAATGCCCGAGCCTGACGATACGGTCGACATTCATCGTGGGCTTTCCTGGCGAGACGGAAGAGGATTTTGAGTATCTGTTGGATTGGATGACTCAAGCACAGTTGGATATGGTGGGCTGTTTTAAGTATTCGGCTGTCGAGGGCGCAAGCGCCAATGATTTGCCTGACTCCGTACCCGAAGAGGTCAAACAATCGCGCTGGGAGCGTTTTATGGCCCACCAACAGGCCATTTCACGCCAGCGTTTGAGCAATCGAGTCGGTCAATCGATAGACGTGCTTATCGATGAAGTGGATGAAGATGGGGACGGTGTTGGTCGCTCCTATGCCAACGCCCCAGAGATCGATGGCAACGTTTTTGTGCAAAGCGACACACCACTCATGCCAGGCCAATTGGTAAGGGCCACTGTCACAGAGGCGGATGAGTATGACTTATGGGCTAAGTTGGATTAAGCGACACGCTCTGTAAAAAAACACTCACCGGCTGGCGCTTGCCGCCCGGGCGTTGCAGGGTTAGTAAACGTAAAGTGCCCTGACCTGTTGCCACATCAATGCCGCTCGCCTGACAAGCCAAAAGGGTGCCGGGCGCAGCACCAGAGTGTTCAGCCAAGGCTTGTGCTTGCCAGACTTTGACCGGTTCACTTATGCCAGACAGTTTAAGGGTGGTGCCCGGAAAGGGATTGAACGCACGCACTCGTCTAGCCAATTGATCGGCTGATTGGGTGAGATCTAGCGCAGCTTCAGATTTTTGGAGTTTCTCAGCATATGTTGCCTGCTCACTGTCTTGCGGCGTGGGGTTTAATTGTCCCGCTAACAATTGCTCGATAGCCTGAACAATCAATTCCCCGCCCGCCACCGCCAAGCGATCATGAAGAGATTCAGCGGTGTCGTTGTCTAAGATAGGCAGGTCTTTTTTAAGCAACATGTCGCCAGTGTCTAGCCCCGCATCCATTTGCATGATGGTGATGCCGGTGGTTGGGTCGCCCGCCTCGATGGCACGTTGAATGGGGGCGGCGCCACGCCAACGTGGCAGAAGACTGGCGTGGATATTCAGGCAACCATAGCGGGGCAATGACAACACCCATTGCGGCAAAATCAACCCGTAGGCCGCCACTATCAAGACGTCCAGATCTAACGTTTGCAATGCTTGTCGCGCCGCCTCGGCGTCCTCGGCCCATCGACCGTCTAAGCGCAAGCCTCTGGGTTGCAAAACATCGATGCCCTTTTCTAGTGCGTAAGTTTTGACGGGGCTCGCGGTCATCTGCATGCCACGCCCGGCGGCCCGGTCGGGCTGGGTCAGCACGACCTTGACGTCGCAACCATGCGCCAAGAGTGCCTCTAAGGCTGTACGAGAGAACGCCGGTGTACCGGCAAAGCCAATTTTCATGTGAGGTTTCCAAAGCGGAGGCTTTCAATAGGAGGTGGCGCTGGCGTGAATAGCGTTAATGTCGCCGCCAACTCTTTTGCTGTTCGGTAAAAAGTACCCATATTGTAAAGATCACGATACGGTAAGACATGCTGAGATACACTGCCGAGCGTGTAAGATACTTACAAAACAATACTGAGGTAACTAAGTATGGAATCACTATTGATCGAATTATTTGGCGCCATGGGCTGGCAAGAACTACCGGCGTGGGTACTTATCGCTGTGCAGGCCTTGGGGATCTTGATCATCATCATCGCGGCGTTGATTGCACGGGGTGTGATGCGTCGGGTGCTGGCCACTATGCACAAGCGGTTGCAGGCCAAAGCCGCCGACATAGAAGAAAGAAAACGCATTGACACGCTAGACCGGATTTTCAATTACATCTCGTCAGTTGTTATCACCTTATTGGCGGTGATGTTGGTGATGGGCGAGATTGGTTTGTCGATTGCGCCATTTTTAGCGGCCGCTGGTGTGGTCGGTATCGCTGTGAGCTTCGGGGCACAGAGTTTGGTGAAGGATTACTTCACAGGCTTTGTCATGCTCCTAGAGAATCAAATCCGCCAGGAAGACTTTATTGAAGCCGGGGGCAAGTCTGGCTCAGTGGAAGAGGTGACCTTGCGATACGTACGCTTACGTGATGCCGAAGGGGCCGTGCACTACATTCCCAACAGTCAAATCACCACGGTGACCAATCGCACTCGCGAATTTGCATTCACGGTGGTCGAGGTGAGCGTGGCGCATGACACGCCGCTTGAGCAAGCCTTTGAAGTGATTAAAAAGACCGCCGATACGCTACAAACCAGACCGGACATGGCAGGGAAGTTCTTAGGTGAAACGGAAATGTTCGGTGTCACTCAGCTTTCTGAGGGCATGGTCACCATACGCATCCGGGTCAAAGTACAGGCCGGCGAACAATGGGGAATCCAACGAGAAATGCTAGGTGCCCTGAAGACGACCTTGCAACAGGCCGGCATTCATATGGCTTTGCCGCAACGCGTTATCCGCACAATCGGAAACGATTCAGGCAAGTGAAGCAGCTTGGTCGCGCTTTTGCTTGGCTATTTTGGTGCGAATGCGCGACTGCTTTAAGTTCGAGAGACGCTCGACAAACACTTTGCCGTTAAGGTGATCGATCTCGTGTTGAATGCAGACGGCCAACAGGCCGTCTGCTTCAAATGTGTGAGCCTGACCGTTTTGATCGAGGGCGGTGACCTTGATCTCTGAGGCTCGCTTTACCTCGTCATAGACGCCAGGAACGGACAAGCAACCTTCTTCGTAGGTTTGGATCTCATCGCTGGCCCAGATGATTTCTGGGTTGATCAGTACACGCAGATCGCTTTGGTCTTCTGACAAGTCAATCACAATGACACGCTCATGAACGTCGACCTGGGTCGCGGCCAGCCCGATGCCTGGCGCGTCATACATGGTTTGCGCCATGTCTTTGACCAATTGCTGAATGCGCGCATCGACCGCCTCAACGGGTTTGGCAACCTTGTGCAGGCGCGGATCAGGAAAATGAAGAATGTTTAAAAGTGCCATATCAATAGTTTAAATCAATGTCAGCCAGAGTTGATTGAAATTCTGATTCAAGGAGATAGGCCTGACCAATGGGCCAGGGCAGCTAAGGACACTGCAAGAAGAACGGTTTTGCCGGGTCCTGTTTTGCCAAGCATCAATAAAGTCGTGCAAACCAGAACGATCACCACGTCTGTCCAACCGCGCACACTGGTAGAAACAATCGGGTCGACCCAGGCTGAAGCCAGTACGCCAACAACCGCGGCGTTGATGCCACCCAGAATACACAAGGCACGCCGATTGTTCTGCCAGTATTGCCACCACGGCATGATGCCAGCAACCAATAATAAGCCGGGCAAAAATATCGCAATCAGTGCCAGCGATGCACCCGACCAACCGGATGAAGCGGGGTCTAACGCGCCTAGCCAAGCCGCAAAGGTAAACAAAGGACCGGGTACGGCTTGGGCCAAGCCGTACCCCACCAAAAAGTTGTCGTTTGAGACCATGCCGGTGTCAACAACCGCACTTTGCAGGAGTGGTAACACCACGTGACCGCCGCCAAATACCAGCGCACCGGCACGATAAAAGGCGTCAAATAACTGCCACACCGGTTGTGAGTCGGTGAGCCAGGGCAGGATCAGTAGCAAGCCAGCTGCTATAGCCAGTAATACGGTGCCGATGGGGCGGCCAATGGGGCGGCCAATGGCGTGACTAATCCCGCGCTCGGGTGGCTCCGTTGCTTGGGTGCTTGATGTGTTCAGTGCGTTTTGTTTAAGTAGGGTGGCGCCAATGACAGCGCCAAGCGCAATGGCGCCAAATTGACCAATCCAGCCCGAGAACCACATGGCCGTGGCAAAGCCGCCTAGCGCCAGTAGACGTGTTGCCGTTGATTGGCACATGGCAGACCACATACCCCAAACGGCGTGTGCCACGATCACCACGGCAACCAGTTTCAGGCCATGCAACATTGAGAACGTGCCCTCGCTCGCCCAAGGCAAACCGTAGAGCGCCAATAAAACCAACACCAGCGCAGAAGGCAAGGTAAAGGCGCTCCAGGCAGCCAGCGCACCCAATCCACCTGCCCGGTGCCAGCCAATCAAAAAACCCAGTTGGCTAGAGGCCGGACCAGGCAAGACTTGGCAAAGGGCTAAGCGAGAGGCAAATTCGGCTTCGCTTAGCCAAGCCCGTTCAACCACAAACGCCTGCCTAAAATACCCGATGTGAGCCACCGGTCCACCGAATGACGTGAGTCCCAACTGTAAAAACACCCGAAACACTTCAATCCATGACATAAAAATCCTGCGGCGGTTCTCTAAAGTGGATTATGCGTCAAGATTTCACGTCTTGGGTTTCAGCGGGCGTATATCAGTGAGTCAAATCTTCAGTGGTCGGCCAATATGCGCCGAGACCTTGGCGCTCCTGCGCCTACATCTAGAGCCAGCCATTGAGCCTGCGGTGGCTCGACAAGTGTTTGATGCGTTTGAACGGCCCAGTGAGATTTTTGCGAGCCGTCCTGACATGTTGAGCCAGTGGATGAGTAAAGCGGTGGCCCATAGGCTATGCCAACCGGTCAGTGTGGCGGTGGCCAGAGCCATACGCGCCACTATTCAGTGGGCCAGCAGACCAGGCTGTGTTTTGTTGACTTGGCTTGATGCTGCTTACCCGGCCGTCTTGCGAGAGCTCAGCGATGCGCCGGTGGTGTTGTATGCACAGGGCGAACTGGGTGTGCTCAGTCGACCTGCGGTGACCATTGTCGGTGCCCGTGATGCCACGGCTGCGGGCGAGCGCTTGGCCTTTCAATTGGCACGGCAGTTGGCGCTGGCAAAATGGACGGTGGTTAGTGGTTTGGCGGTGGGTATCGATGCCAGCGCCCATCGGGGCGCGTTGGCAGCCGCTGCACAAACCGGCTGTGCTCAAACGGTGGCGGTGATGGCAACGGCGCCAGACCGCATTTATCCGGCACGGCATCGCGCATTGGCAGCAGGCATTGTGCAAAAGGGTGGTTTATTGCTTACCGAGTTTGCCCTGGGAACTTCAACCATGGCGCACCACTTTCCTCAACGCAACCGTTTGGTGGCAGCGTTAGGCCGCGCCACGGTTGTGGTGCAAGCCAGGGCGCGCAGTGGGTCGCTTATCACTGCTCGTTTGGCCAACGAACTCGGGCGAGAGGTGTTTGCTATGCCAGGACCGGCCAACCATCCCTTGTCGGCTGGATGCCATGAGTT
>JAWOGG010000098.1:0-7647 GCA_046497085.1 Orrella sp. | reverse complement strand
GTGGCCACCGCAGCAACGGTTGGCACGGTCGCTATCCCTGAGATGACCAAGCGTGGTTATGGCAAAGGTTTCACCTTAGGTTTGCTTGCAGCGGGTGGCACCTTGGGCATCTTGATCCCACCGTCAATTCCATTGATTGTGTATGGCGTGATCACAGAAGAGAGTATCGGCAAGCTATTTCTGGCCGGTGTCGGGCCAGGGTTACTGCTGATTTTGCTCTTTGGTGGCTACACAGTGATTTATGCCTTGATATCAAAAACTCAGCAGCGTATGGATCGCGCGCCGATGGCAGACCGCTGGTCAGCCACCTGGCGAGCATCTCCGACCGTGGCTTTGGCAGTATTGATTTTGGGTGGCATTTACTCGGGTGCATTCACCCCGACTGAGGCATCAGCTGTGGGTGTCGCATTTGCCTTTGTTTTGACGGCTTTTTTCTTACGTACGCTGACCTTTAAAACGTTTTATGAGGCGGTCAAGCAGACCTTGACCACCACCATTGTTTTGTTTTTGATTGTTATCGGCGCCAAGATTTTTGGTAAGGCCATCACGATTTACCAAGTGCCTGCGATGATCTCAGAGCTCGTGGATGTGCACATTGCATCAGCCGACGGGTTCATTATGGTGGTGACTGGCATCTTGTTGCTTTTGGGATTGTTTCTTGAGAGCCTGTCCATGCTCTTGATCATGGTGCCAGTGCTTTACCCAACTGTCATGTCTTTGGGTATTGATCCCATTTGGTTTGGTATTTTCTTTGTGATTTTGATTGAGGTGGCACTCATCACACCGCCTGTAGGCTTGAATTTATTTGTGATTCAGGCCATTGCCAAGACCCCACTGGGAGTGATTGCCAAAGGGGTGTTCCCCTTTATCCTCCTAATGATGTTTGCCGTTTTGTTGGTTTATCTCTTTCCAGCAATTGTGATGTGGTTGCCCTTTGCGGTGTAAGCCTCGCGCTAGGCGTTGGGCTAGCCCCCCAAATCCAGTGATTTGATGCACTGAATTTGGGGTTCCTAGCAGTTTTGCCTAGCGGTTTAAGCGCTGTCCTTCACCACGCCCTTCAAACTGGTGTTGACGTCAATCAGAACGGGACCCTCTAGGCTGCGAGCCTTGGCGATCGTCGAAGCGGCCTCTTCGAGGTTTTCAATACGCATGGCTTGCATGCCGAAGCTTTTTGCCATGTCCACAAAATCAGGATTAAAGAGTGTCGTGCCACTGGTTCGACCAGGGTAATGCTCTTCCTGATGTTTACGAATGGACCCGTAAGTCCGGTTGCTAGAGACAATAAAAATGATCGGTAGTTGGCGTTCGACGGCCAAGATCATTTCTTGACCTGTCATTAGCATGCCTCCATCACCCACCATACACACGACTTCGCGTTCGGAGTCTCGCAGGGCGCTGGCAAGCGCAGCGGGAACACCGTAGCCCATGGCGCCGGCTAGGGGGGACATCAGACGTCGGCCTGCGGTGAATGGTGCGTAGCGATAAACCGGCGCGGCAAAGGTGCCTGCGTCAAGGCATATCGTGGTTTTGTCAGACGCGTCCGCCATGACAGTTTTGACGATTTGACTGAACTCAACCCCATCGGTGGCCGTTTGTTTGGGCCACGCCATGTAGTCCTGACGGAAGGTTTGCCAGCTCGAAAGCCAAGCGGGATCAGTTTTTTGGGGGGAGGGGGTTTGCGCGACCAGCGCCTTGGTGAGTTCAATCGGATCGGCCACCAAGGGAAAGTCGGCCTCTGTATCCCAACCCACCACTCGACTGTCGGGATAACAGTGAATCAGCGTTTGAGCGGCTTTGCCGTAGGCTGGAAACTGATAGTTTTGCGTGGTGATGTCACCAAGACGTGTACCTAAGGCCAGCACCAGATCAGATTCAGCCAACAAAGCCATCTGATTATCAGGGTTGGCCAAGCCCATGTTGCCACCGTAGAGTGGATGGTCGTTTTCAAATAAATCTTGCCGGCGGAATGTCACCACCACGGGGATTTGAAAGTGTTCGGCAAAGGCTTTCAAGCTTTCACGACCATCCGGGCGCTCAAAGCAACCGCCCGCCAAGATCAAAGGCTTTTTGGCGTTGGCGATTTGATCAGACAGCGCCTTTAACGTGGCGGGTGCAGGGATGCCAGCCATTTGTCTGTGCTGCTTGAATTCTGGGGTAACAACGGCTTGTTGTTGAATATCCTCAGGCAACACGATTACCACAGGACCGCAGGCGCCAGAAGTGGCGACACGCACGGCTTTGGCTGCTGTTTCAGCGAGCTCCTCGGGTTTGCGACATTCAAAAACCCACTTGGCAATCGAACCAAACATCTGCTGATAGTCAATTTCTTGAAAGGCTTCTCGGCGGAGATCTTTTTCAGCGACTTGCCCAATGAGCAAAATAAACGGCACGGCGTCCTGTTGGGCTGTGTGCACGGCAATCGCCGCGTGTGAGGCACCAGGTCCACGACTGACCATGGCCACGCCTGGATGGCCAGATAAGCGGCCATCGGCAAGTGCCATAAAGCCGGCCCCGCCTTCGTGTCGACAGGTGACTGTATCGATCTGCGGAAAATCAACCAAGGCATCAAGCACGCCTAAATAGCTTTCGCCGGGTACTAGAAATACACGATCAACACCAGCTTGCGCCAAAACTTGAAGAAGCGCGTGGCTGGATGTGAAGGGCTTGCTCATCAGAAAAATTCTCCGCTAGAAATGAATCGGGCAACAGGTGTGACCGTCGGCTGGCTTGCCGACGATGCCGTATTCTGAAGAAGGGTTGACCTTGACACAACCTCTAAAGTAACTGTTCTTGCATACAGTACTGTATTGATGTACAGTATATTTAAATCAATGCAGGTAACAGGAGCCAAGCCATGACAGCATTCACTCAGACAGGCACAATGATCGACCCAGCGCTTTTGCGTAAAGCGTCCAAGAGTAAAAACCAAGCCCCATCGGTGGGTTCAGACGTCGCCTTGGTGTTGTTTTGGGCAGCGTTGGTGCCTGGTTTGATGTGGTTAGGCGCCATCGTCGGATTTTAAAGCCACCTGCGATAACACTATAATTTACGTTATACTTGTGGGTTAATTTGTATCCTCTGCCCAGTTACTTGAATCTGAATGGGTCAAATTCAAGAAAAAAACCAGTCGGCCATGACCTGAGTGTTGTGAGCCGTGATGACAACTGAGAGCAAGATACCGACGGAGTCATAAATGGATTTGATCGCTACGCTTGAGCAAGAAGAACTTGCTCGCTTGACTGAAGGTAAGACCATCCCTGAGTTTGGACCTGGTGATACCGTGGTTGTGAACGTAAACGTGGTTGAAGGAACGCGCAAGCGTGTGCAGGCCTACGAAGGCGTGGTGATTGCTCGCCGCAACCGTGGTTTGAATTCAGCTTTCATTGTTCGCAAGATTTCTTCGGGTGAAGCCGTTGAAAGAACCTTCCAACTGTACTCACCGCAAATCGCTTCGATTGATGTAAAGCGCCGTGGTGATGTGCGACGTGCCAAGTTGTACTACTTGCGTGAACGTTCAGGCAAATCAGCGCGTATTAAAGAAAAGCTGGTTCGCCGCGCGACAGCCTAATTGTCAGCAAATGATGCCTGACAGTGGTACAAAAAAGCACCCACCGGGTGCTTTTTTGTTGATGCGCGTAACTTGCGCCTCATTTTGTTTGGTAACTTGAGTCATGAACACACCATCTGAGTCCAGAATTCGTAAAAAAACGGGACCCTCATTCGATCCAAAGACCCAGCCATGGCGTGTTTCCGATCCAGATTTTTGCGTGGTGCCTGGTCCTCATCTACAACCCACGTTTGTGCGGCAGGTGTTGGGCAGCACGATTGAACGTCCTTTATTGCTGCCTGATGAGCGTGCCTTTATGGCGCCGGTGCTTAAACGACCTGTGACGGAAGCGGCAGTTTTGGTGCCTTTGGTTATGCGAGAGCATGGGTTGACGGTGCTTCTCACGCAACGCACGGACCATCTGTACGACCATGCGGGTCAAGTCAGCTTTCCGGGCGGGCGTGTCGAGGCGGATGATGCCAATCCCATCGCAACGGCTTTACGCGAAACCGAAGAGGAGACGGGGCTGGCCGCTGAACACGTGGATATTCTTGGACATTTGCCGCGCTATTTTACGGGTACAGGCTTTGCTATAACGCCTGTTACGGCTTTGGTGAGGCCAAGTTTTACATTGGCGCCAGATACTTTTGAGGTTGCACATGTGTTTGAAGTCCCACTAGAGCACTTAACCAATCACCGTAACTATCGCCTACACGAGGCCCGACTGCCTGATGGTCAAGTACGTCGCTACTACTCAGTGGCTTGGGATCAGTTTTTTATTTGGGGCGCCACTGCGGCCATGTTGCGCGGGATGTATCAAATCTTGGCTGAGGCTTTTTCTTCAAGTAATCGCCCGTAGAGCTGATGGCGCTTTGCATCGATGAGGCCTTGCTCTAAGGCCGCTAATACACCGCACCCTGGCTCGTGTTGGTGTGAGCAGTTGTAAAACCGACAGTGGGCTTTGTGTTGTTCGAACTCTGGAAACCCTTTCTCGACCTCAGCGGGACTCAAATGAGCAAGCCCAAAAGCTTGTACGCCGGGTGAGTCAATGATGTGGCCGGCTTGGTCAGGCAGGTGATAAAGTTTGGTCGTGGTCGTGGTGTGTTTGCCGGCATTGAGTGCAACAGAGTGCGCTTGGGTCAGTGCCTGCGCATCCGGCACCAAGGCATTCAGGATAGTTGATTTGCCCATCGCACTTTGACCGAGCAATAGACTGGTCTTGTTAGCCAGTATCGGACGAAGTTGATGGTTTAGTGAAGCCACGTCTTTGGCCTGTAGTTCAATGACAGGTACGCCGAGCGCCATATACGGTAGCAGCCGCTCTCGAGCCTGCTCAAGTCCATTCTTGAGATCGACTTTATTAAGCACAATCACCGGTTCGACTTCAGCGGCCCAAGCACCAGCCAACGCACGGCCTAGCAGGTCATCAGAAAACGTAGGTTCGACAGCCACTACGATGAGCAACTGGTCAACGTTGGCAGCAAATTGTTTGGTACGCCATTCGTCAGAGCGGTAAAGCAAGTTTCTTCTAGGGTGAATGGCTAATAGATAGCCATCGGTTTCGCCATCTAAAGCGACATCAACGCGGTCACCCACCGCCGCCTCATTGCGTTTGCCTTTCGGATAGCAACGCCTTAGCTCGCCAGAATCTAGCTCAACGATGTAGTGTCTACCGTGTGCGCCAATCACTCGCGCGCTGGTGATTGGTTCACTCATGCTGCTGCAAGGTGGCGGATACGGATAGTGGCGGGTGGATGGCTGTCATAGAAAGCCGAGTGTATGGGGTCTGGGGTTAAGGTGGCAGCATTATCGTCGAATAACTTAACGAGTGCAGACACCAATTGCGAGGCCTCGCTTTGTTGGGCGGCAAACTGATCCGCTTCAAACTCATCCTTGCGTGATAACCAACTCATTAAGGGCGTTAAGGCGAAAGTGAAAACGGGTACCACTAAAAAGAACAAGATCAGTGCCATGCCGTGATTGCTCATGTCAGCATGTGGCGTTACACCTAAACCCTCGTAAAACCAAGCTTGGCTAGAGAGATAACCCAAGACAGCAAACATCACCAAAGACGAGACAAAAGACATCACCAATCGTTTGACGATGTGTTTGTGTTTGAAGTGACCAAGCTCATGAGCAAGCACCGCCTCAATTTCTTCCGGGGAAAGCTTGGACAACAACGTATCAAAAAAGACAATCCGTCTAGACTTGCCGAAGCCGGTGAAGTACGCATTGCCGTGAGCGGATCGCTTAGAGCCGTCCATCACAAACAGTCCCTGAATAGCAAAGTCACAGCGTTTGGCAAGTGCTTGGATACGATCTTTAAGCTTCACGTCGTCTAGTGGCGTGAATTTGTTAAAGAGAGGGGCGATCCACGTGGGGAAGATAAACATGATCAAAAGGTTGAATACCGCCCAGCTCGCCCAAGCCCAGGCCCACCAATACGTTCCGGCCGTTTGCATCAACCAGAGAATGAGAAGCAGCAAAGGTAACCCTAAGATCGCGGCGATTGCGAGACCTTTAAACATATCAGCAACGAAGAGGGCGGGTGTCATGCGGTTAAAGCCGAATTTCGCTTCTAACTTGAATTGCTTGTAGAGCGTAAATGGCACTTGCAAGGCGCCAAGGAACACCACAACGCAGGCAATCAAGGCCACTTGACGCCATAAATCAGTGCTTATCCATTGCAGCAAAATGGCATCTATCCACGCCAAGCCTCCGCCCAAGGTAAGCCAGAGGAGCACGGCAACATCGAATAATCCTTCTGTTATGCGCAGTTGGGTCCGCTGCACGGTGTAGTCGGCCGCACGTTGGTGACTGAACAAACGAATTTTTTCTGCAAACTCTGCAGGGACTTGTTCGCGGTGGGCTCTGACGTGCGCGATTTGACGTTTGGCCAACCAAGAGCGCACGACCACCCCTGCCAATAAAAAGATAAGAAACAGCGCCGTTAAGGTGATGCTATCCATATGCGAAAATACATCCAATTCAAACGAAACGTCGTTTGCGAAATTTTAATGACAGAAACCGCAGTCTAACCAACATTTTGCAGCGCCGCACCTGTAAACCCCGATCGCCAATAGGTTGATGCCATGACGCAATACCCTGAGCCAAACCCTTCGAATCCCAATTCCAATACCAGTCAGCAGGCTGCATCAGTTCGCTCAGAAATGAGAATGGTCTGGGTTGATATGGAAATGACAGGATTAGACCCTGAAAAAGAGCGCATCATTGAGATCGCGGCAGTGGTGACCGAGCCAGACCTCACGATCGTGGCGCAAGCGCCAGTGTTGGTCATCCATCAATCCGATGAATTGTTAGCCGCAATGGATAAGTGGAATCAATCCACTCACGGTAAAAGCGGTCTGATCGAGAAGGTGAGGGCGTCAACCCTGACGGAAGAGCAGGCCCAGACGCAGATGGTCGAATTTTTGTCGCAATACGTGCCGGCAGGGAAATCACCACTGTGTGGTAACACGGTCAGCCAAGACCGCCGCTTCATGTTTCGCTACATGCCCAAGCTAGAGACGTTTTTTCATTACCGAACCATCGACGTGAGCACCATTAAGGAGTTGGCGCGACGTTGGCAGCCATCGCTTCTGAAGGGGTTTGAGAAGCATAGCAAGCACGAGGCATTGGCAGACATTCATGAGTCGATCGAAGAGCTGCGTTACTACCGCGAGCACTTCATCAAGGTCTAGTCTCATTTGTTGTCGGCGCAGTCTGTCAGTGCTGCTTTTGAGGCATCAGCGGTGCTTTGTCAGGCGTGCTTTCTAGCGTTCTCTGCGCGTCTTCGTTGTCTTGGCTTGTGTCGTACGATGTACTGATACCAAAGAAACAATAAGATCGATGATGAGCCTAGACCGACTGCAGCCATGAGCCACAACGTGCCTGCTCCGGCTGGGGCATCAGCGAGTATCCACTGCCTGACCGGCTCCATATAGCCTTTGCCGGGACCAAAGCCGAGATACCAGCCGCCACCGAGTCCAATCACGGATAACGTGATCGTTTGCATCACCAAAGGCACCATGGCGATCTTGTGTGCACGAAGTAAGTAAACGTTTGCACAGTGCATCGCGTCGATCACATGAAACCAGGGC
>JAWOGG010000081.1:0-5302 GCA_046497085.1 Orrella sp. | reverse complement strand
GGCAAGCGCCCACATGAATTACCTGATCAAATTGTTAAAGAGCTGTTCGCGAGACGGTTATTGAACCTTGTCATTCGATGACTTGAATGACTGCCTCAGCGAGGAAGGCACATTCTACGCATGCCTGTGTGTTTGTCAATCACTGATTTCATGAAACGTCTTTAAAACAACCCTAATCACAACGCCACTAGAAACAGCTAACTGACTGACACACCGATGTTTTTTAACATCGCTTGCTGCTGGAAACGCCGTGCGCCCCCGGCAGCGGATGCGTACTTTACGGAATTGCTGGCAGGGATGCAAGGGGTATATGGAAAGAATGTAAAAAACGTCAATCATCGGGTGATATCTTACGCATTGCTGCCAAAACAGGGCCAGAACAAACGTAAGCACCGAACAGCAGGAGCAACATGACAGAGGGTTCAACCGAGATCATCACGAAACCCAACACAATCGCTAACAACACAACAAAAGGCACCGGCTTTTTAAAATCCAGATCCTTGAAACTGTAGTAACGGATATTGCTCACCATCAGCACACCTGCCGCTGCCACTACCAATAGCATCAAAAGCTTAAAGCCCAAAGCATCGGCATCAAAACTATGAAAGGTCCACACGCTGGCGGCCACCAGAGCAGCCGCTGACGGACTCGGCAAACCAATAAACCACTTTTTATCGACACTACCTATTTGCACGTTAAAGCGCGCAAGCCTTAATGCGGCACACGCCACGTACAAAAAGGCGACAACCCAGCCGGTCTTACCGATATCCTGAAGAATCCAGGTAAAGGCTACCAAAGCAGGCGCCACGCCAAATGACAACATGTCTGAGAGGCTGTCGTACTCAGCCCCAAAAGCACTTTGCGTATTGGTCATGCGTGCAACCCGGCCATCCAGACCATCAAGCACCATCGCAATAAAGATAGCGACGGCCGCAGACGTAAAGTCTCCATTGATACCCGCAACGACGGCAAAAAAACCCGAAAATAGCGCCGAGGTCGTAAACAGGTTAGGTAGTAAATAGATACCTTTTCGACGAACCTTTTCACCATCCTGCTCAGATTCTTCAATGATTTCAGTTTCACGCAGAAAGGTTGCGGCAATATCTTCATTTTTTGCGCGCTCTTTTTGCGCTTCACTGGCAGGCGCTGGTTTTGCATCAGCGTGATCATCATCCTGGGTCATAAGAATATCCATCTAAAGAAACACTCATTAGTAGAGGTGCCATTCTACACGCTGAGGCGGAACGAACCAGACAATGACAGCGCCAACCCTATAATGAAACGGGGTGCGACATAGCGCACCCCGAATACCGAGCGTTGGCGTAGAAAAGAACCAAGTATTCAGTTCTTGGACTTATCAACCAACTGGTTAGCCGCAATCCATGGCATCATGCCACGCAGCTTGGCACCTACCTGCTCAATGTCATGCTCTGCATTGAGACGACGGCGAGCAGTCATTGAAGGATAGTTGGTGTTACCTTCATTAATAAACATCTTGGCATATTCGCCATTCTGAATCCGCTTGAGGGCATGGCGCATCGCATCGCGGGACTGCTGGTTGATAACTTCAGGCCCTGTGACATATTCGCCGTACTCAGCATTATTAGAAATGGAATAATTCATGTTGGCGATGCCGCCTTCGTACATCAGGTCAACGATCAGCTTAAGTTCGTGCAGACACTCAAAGTAAGCCATTTCAGGTGCATAACCGGCTTCAGTGAGCGTCTCGAAACCGGCTTTTACCAATTCAACGGCACCGCCACACAAAACGGCCTGTTCACCGAACAAGTCTGTTTCAGTTTCATCTTTGAAAGTCGTTTCAATAATCCCACTACGGCCACCGCCAACGCCAGCTGCGTAAGAAAGCGCAAGCTCTTTGGCCTTGCCGGATGCATCCTGATGAATAGCAATGAGATCAGGAATACCACCGCCTTTTACAAACTCAGAGCGCACAGTATGACCCGGTGCTTTCGGGGCAATCATGATAACGTCCAAGTCCTTACGTGGCTCGATCTGGTTGTAATGAATATTAAACCCATGAGCAAACGCCAACGTTGCGCCTTCTTTCAGGTTAGGCTCAACTTCCTGCTCATAAATGACTTTCTGGTTTTCGTCCGGTGCCAGAATCATCACTATATCAGCGGTTTTACATGCCTCAGGCACACTGGCCACCTTCAAGCCAGCGGCTTGGGCTTTTGATGCAGAAGAGGACCCTTCGCGCAGCGCAACGGTGACTTCAACACCTGACTCTTTCAGGTTATTAGCATGCGCATGGCCTTGCGAACCATAACCCACGATGGTGACTTTTTTGGCCTGAACAAGCGATAGATCACAATCTTTATCGTAATAAACGTGCATGATGAGCTCCGGATACTGGGTGTATCAAAATGTGTTAATCAGCCTGCACAGGCATTGTCTTATGCAGCGCTGAGCCAGTTGGTGTTTTAACTTTACGCTGGCCCTTCTGTTGCGTAAAACGCTATATTTGCAACGCACTCTTTCTTAAAATGAAACACTCATCAGGTACACAATGGATTTTCGCTTGTTAAGGCATATGGTGACCCTGGCCGACACACTTCATTTTGGCCGGGCCAGCGAGCTATGTCATGTAAGCCCTTCGACATTAAGCCGTTCTATTCAACAGATAGAAGCAGCATTAGGAACCCCACTGTTTGAACGGGACAATCGGCATGTCAGGCTTACACCCCAAGGGGTAAGCTTTCAACACTATGCCAAAGAAACCCTAGAACAGTGGGACGCTCAGAAAAGAACCCTGGCGGCCACGATGGAGCAACTCACTGGTGATATCAGCATTTACTGCTCGGTGACGGCAAGTTATAGCTTTTTATACGAATTATTAAGCGATGTACGTATTCGACACCCCGGCATTGAGCTAAAACTGCATACCGGCGACCCGGCCGACGCCATGTCACGGGTGCTGGATGGCGTTGACGATATGGCGATTACCCCCCGTCCTCGAATACCGCCCAACGCACTGGCTTTTAAATCCCTCACCCACTCGCCCTTGCTGTTCATTGCCCCGACACAGACACATGACTGGCTGCCAAATCGGCCAGAAAGTTCAACAGGGGCTCAATGGGAACACGTTCCGATGATTCTCTCGGAAGCAGGGCTGTCACGGGAGTATACCAACACCTGGTTCAAAGCCATGGGCGTGGCCCCGCATATTTACGCACAGGTATCAGGACACGAGGCCATTGTAAGCATGGTTGGATTGGGGTTTGGGGTCGGGGTGGTGCCCAAAATAGTATTGGATAACAGCCCACTGGCCGATCGGGTGCGCATTTTGAACGTCAAGCCCGAGCTTCCTCACTATGACGTTGGTCTGTGCGTGCTGACGCGACGCCTGAACAACCCCATCGTTGATGCCTTGTGGGCCACCGTTGAAGAGTACCATCCATAAGCAAAATGCCGATGTGCAAGGTGCACTATCGGCATTAAATGGACATCTAAGAGATAAAAAGCCCCACGTTAACGCTTGTTCATACCATGCTTGGGAAGCACACTGTTATCAGGCCTGGCCGCCTTCGAGCCTTTGGGGCGAACATACAGAACCAGGGCATGATCCACTAACTCATAGCCATGCTCCTGAGCGATTTCCTGTTGGCGGCGCTCAATGATTTCATCAACAAATTCAACGATTTCACCGCTATCGAGACACACCATGTGGTCATGATGATCTTCTTGGGTAAGCTCAAACACAGCGTGGCCGCCATCAAAATTATGGCGAATTACAAGCCCCGCTGACTCAAACTGCGTGAGCACGCGGTAAACCGTTGCCAGGCCAACATCCTCGCCCGCATCAATCAGTGTCTTATACACTTCTTCAGCACTTAGATGATGCTGACCCGTAGCATTTTCAAGTATTTGCAGAATCTTTACGCGTGGCAAGGTAACTTTCAACCCTGCTTTACGTAGTTCATGGTTTTGATCGGCCATGGTTGCTCTTCGCAGTTACAGGTTAGGTCGGTTATCATCGACCGAAACCACGATAGTGAAGAACAGGATCAAATGCAAAAATTAACTCGAATTATCGCCCTCTCCGCTGCGGTAACCCTGATGGGTGGCTGTGTTTATAAACGCGACATACCCCAGGGCAACCTGGTTAACCAATCAATGGTAAGCCAGCTGCAAATGGGCATGTCGCAACAACAGGTTGTCTCGATAATGGGTCGCCCCTTGCTCGAGGCCCCCTTTGATACACGTGAGTGGGATTATGTTTTCCAACTGGACGAGGCGTATGGCGATGTTCAAACGCGTCGTGTCACCCTGACGTTTGACGAACAAGGACGACTTGCTGACATGCAAAAGGAAGGCAAACTAACAGATACAACCCCACTTGAAGAGGATACAGAACTTGGCCCTGCCAGCGAAACGTCAGAGGTGTTTCAGGCAAAACCGTTGAACATTGGCCAGGAATCAAGAGAACAGTAATCAGCTTCCAGGACCATGAACAGCAACGACCTCGTTTACCGGGGGCGTTGCTGTTTTTGTGCCCTTGACTGGCGGGCCGATTTTGGGTCAATCTCCAACGGCCGATAAACTTCCACACGATCACCATCGCGTAAGCAGTAACTTGCTGGCGTTTTGAGAGCTTTCCCAAAAATGCCCAATGGGGCCTGGGCAAAAAATTCGTCACCCATTTCAGGAAAAAACGATGCCAGATCCGCCAGCAAAACAACGTCAGCCGCTGTTGTGCCTTGCGCCACTTCAAGTGACACAAGCCGCTGTTTGGATGGCAAAGCGAACACCACTTCTACATTGATCAACCTTGGTGACTCAACGACCATTCAGCTGATCTGCCCGTTTAGTGAATGAATCGACCAGTTGGCCCGCAATTTGCTGAAATAACTTACCGAAGGCCATGCCCAGCAAACGACTGGAAAATTCAAACTCCATTTCAAGACTGACTTTGCAGGCATCTTCCCCCATAGGGGTGAACGACCAGCGCCCTCTAAGGTGTTTGAAAGGCCCCTTAACCAATGACATTTCAATTCGCTGAGGAGCAAAAAGATCATTGCGGGTTGTTACTGTTTGCTCGATACCGGCGCGACCCAACGTCATTTCGCCAATCAGGTGTTTGTCATCTCGTTCCACCAAACGGGCATGGCGACAGCCAGGCAAAAACTCTGGATAACGTTCAAAATCGTTGACCAGATCAAACATTTTCTGAGGTGTGTGCCGCACTAAAGCGGAACGATTCACGGTTGGCATTGACCTCTCCGCTGACTTCACAGTGCCCAAGGCGTATCATGGGTAATAATCGTAGTACATAAATGGT
>JAWOGG010000166.1:0-3765 GCA_046497085.1 Orrella sp. | reverse complement strand
CCTTAGTCATGTTGCCGATCGGCTTTTGGATGACCAATCGTGCCGAAGCAAATCTTTGGAATGCTTTGACAAATGTGCTGTATACAACGCACAAATCCATCGGCTTTCTGATCATTTGGTTAATGTTGGCACGCTTGGTATTTAAGCTGACAGTGTCGCCGCCCAGTTACCCGCCACAAATGCCCGCCTTGGTTCGCAAACTGGCCCACAGCACGCATCACCTAATGTACATCCTGCTCTTTGCGATTCCTTTGTTGGGTTGGGCGGGCGTAACCGCATACCCTGCATTAAATCTCTTCTTTGGGCTATCGTTACCGGGACTACCACTCATCCCTGAAAGCGAGTCCCTTGCTAAATTGCTGTTCACCATACATGGGTGGTTGGCCATCGCACTTATTGTTTTGATTGCCGTACACATCGCCGGTGCGCTAAAACATAGGTTCATCGATAAAGATGGGGTGTTTGAGCGAATGAGCTTAAAAAAATAACAAGCAACCTCATCGCACACGGAGGGGACGATATGCTAGCCACTGAGAACCAAGCTGAGATCACAGTCACACCTCTGCATCCAACCTTTATGGCTAGGGTGCACGGGTTGGATTTACGGCAAGTCACAGACGAGCCGACGTTAAGCGCACTACGGGCAGCCATGGCCGAGCACGGTGTGTTGGTCTTTAAGGATCAAGAGCTTTCTGGTCAAGAGCAAATTGCCTTTGCGAAACGACTTGACGGTGAGCTGCACCGCAAAACCTCTTCGGCTGTCATCGCTAAAAATCGCTATGGTGATGAGGCACTCACCGACATTTCTAATGTCAGTGAAAAAGGTCAAATTCTTGATGCCAAAGACCGTCGTCGCATCAACAACATTAGCAACCGTATTTGGCACACTGACGCTTCCTTTGAAGACCCTGCCGGTCGCTATTCAATGCTGTATGCACGCACCATACCACCGGTGCGTGCCGACACGCAGTTTGCGGACATGCGGACCGCTTACGAGCAGTTGGATGCTGAAACGAAAAGCCTTATTGATGGGCTTCACGCCCATCACTCGATTGTCTACTCCAGACACGTGATGGGCTTTGACTTTTCACCTGAGGAGGCTGCCAGACTGCCCGGTGCGGTTCACCCCTTGGTGAGATCTTTCTCAGAGACACCTCGTAAATCTCTTTATCTGGCCTCGCATGCCAGCCGCATCATGGAGTGGCCAATTCCTGAGGGGCGATTACTGCTTAGAGATTTAATGGAGCACGCGGTGCAACGCGAGTTCATTCATCATCACGAATGGACCGCGGGAGATCTGGTGATTTGGGACAATCGCATGACCATGCATCGCGCAAGACCGTACGATGATGAGAAATACAAACGCGAACTAACACGCGTCACGACGCTTGACGTCGCACGAATCCATTAAGTCGCCAAGGCGTCGAGCACGGCCGTTAAATCCGCCCCCTGATGTTTAGGGGGTGGACCTAGGGTTTCCTGGGGTAATCCCATGCGATTAATCCAGCATGTCTGAAAACCAAACCAGTTCGCACCCATGATGTCCCAGCCGTTACCAGACACAAACAATACCTCTGAGGCTGGCACAGCAAACGCCTGGGTCACCATTTCGTAAGTCACCGGCAGGGTTTTATATTGACGCAACTCGTCGACTGACAAAACCTTATCAAGCCAAGGTGCGAGGCCGGCGTGCGACACCGCTTTGTGCAACATCTCCGGACTGCCATTAGACAAGATGGCAGTGCTTAGGCCCGCCTCTTTGATTGCGGCCAAAACGGCTTGGTTTTCAGCAAATGCCTCAAGCTCGCCATACTGATCCATGAGTGATTGCATCACATTCGAATCGGCTGACAAATCGTGCTTGGCTAGAGCGTATTCAAGCGCTAAGCGCGTGAGTTCCCAAAAGGATTCATAAAAGCGACTGCCCTGTTGGCCTGACGGATCAGACAAGCTGATGAGCCGGGTGTACTCGATTTGTTTGTCTCGCCACACAGTCGCAATCGACGATCCCTTAGCTGGAAACAGCGCCTCAAGGCGCGCACTCACCGAATAGACGTCAAACAACGTCCCGTAAGCGTCAAACGCCACAACTTGAATCGACATCCCTCACACTCCCGTGGTTAGCGGTTTTAATGGTATGGCTATTTGACGTTACCTGCGTTCTGTCCAAAAAGAATCTTCTTGGCTTCTTCGTCAACCGTTGGCGTGGTCGAAACCCCCTTGCCCGCTTCGTAAGCAGCCACAGTAGAGGGTCGGTCGCGGATTCGCTCGAACCATTTATGTAGTGCTGGAAAATCAGTAAACGATTGCTGCTGTCGCTCGTGGGGCACGATCCAAGGGTAAATCGCCATGTCAGCGATGGTGTACTCATCGCCTACAACAAACTGACGACCATCCGAAAGTCTTTTGTTGAGCACCCCATACAGACGAGCGGTTTCATTGACGTAGCGCTCCATGGCGTAGGGAATCCGCTCAGGCGCGTACTGCACGAAATGGTGGTTTTGACCAGCCATCGGACCTAGTCCACCCATTTGCCAGAATAGCCACTCAAGACACTGGACGCGCAAACGTGGGGTTTGAGGGATAAACCGTTCTAATTTATCAGCCAAGTACAGCAGGATCGCCCCTGACTCAAAGACAGAGATTGGCTCACCACCGTCGGCTGGGGCATGATCCACAATAGCGGGCATGCGATTGTTGGGTGCAATCTTTAAAAATTCGGGTTCGAATTGCTCACCGCGCGAAATATTCACGGGTTTAAGCTGATAAGCCAAATCTGCCTCATGCAAAAGCATCGTGATCTTATGCCCGTTGGGGGTTGGCCAGTAATACAAATCGATCATACAAATCCTTTGGTACCTCGGGTACCTCCATTACTTCTAATAATCCTAGTACTTCTCATGCCTCTTATTGCTTTAGAAACTTTTGCCGTAATTTCGCCAAAAGTACTGGGTTTTTCTAAACAGTACGTCTAAACCAATACACAGACAACAGCGACGCCATTAGGACAAACAAAGCACTAACACCAGCAAAGAGTGCTGAGACTTCGGTACGGGATCTTTCAAGTTCAAATTGAGTAGACAATTGATCGTAGATACCGGCCAACTGCTCGGCGTTCTCTGCTTTAAAAAACTCACCTTCGGTAATCAGTGCCATCGCTTGCAAAGTGCGCTCGTCAACCGCAGCATAAAACGAGCGCCCCTCGAAACCCGGAATGAAACCATCAGGCGTACCAAACGCCACCGTGTACACACGCACGCCGAGTTGTGCCGCCAGCTGCGCAGCCGCAATGGGATCTGGACCAGTGGTTCGGCGACCATCAGAAATCAAGACGATTGCACCAGACTTATACGAGCCAGGCGGCACCGGTTTGAGATCAAAAAGAGACTGCTCGCCAGGCTTTCTTGTTCTCTGCGAGGAATTAAAACCATAAATCAAAGGCTCAAGATCAAACTCAAGCTCGGGCCGCAGGACCGCAAGTGATAGTAGTAAGCCACTGCCCGTAGCGGTTGCTCTTTGTAGACGGAAGCGATCGACCGCAGCAAGCAAGTCTGCACGACTTTCGGTGACGCGATGGGCGACTTGCGCAGTACCAGCGAAAGTCACCAACCCAACTTTTAAATCAGATGGCAATTCACTGATAAAGGTTTTAACGGTTGACTGTGCGGCTTGCATACGACTTGGCGGCACATCTTCGGCCAACATACTCAGAGAAACATCGACCGCCACAACCAAGGTTCGAGCATCGGCTGGCAAGACCACATT
>JAWOGG010000009.1:0-5246 GCA_046497085.1 Orrella sp. | reverse complement strand
GTTTCAGCCAGGGGTCAGTCTATTAGTCAATCAATTTACCGTTCTCATAGAACGGGTAAGGCCCGTCATAAGACGCCACGTAAGCCAAATGATTGACGATGGGTTGACCTTGAATGGCGGTCAATACCCGATAACCTGCAGGCTCTAGTACCCAACTTGAGGGGCCTTCAGGTGTCAAATCTAACGTGACTTGATGGGCAGGCGAGGGCGCGATGCTAGCCACGGTATGGCCGAACTGAGTGCAAATGGGTCGATGTACGTGTCCACAAATAATGTGTTCTACGTTTTTGTGCTGTGAAATCAGTGCTTTAAACGCCTCAGCGCCCACTTTTAGGTTTTGTTGATCCATGTGCTGGATGCCAGTTAAAAAAGGTGGGTGATGCATGGCCACCACAACGGGTTTGTCTTGGTTTTGGTCAAGCGTGTCGCTGAGCCATTGCAAGCGTTGCTCATCGAGTTCGCCATGACTGGCCTTGCTAACGGAGGTGTCAATGGCAATCAAACAGGTTGAATCGATATTGACGCAATATTGGATCGGACCTTCGGTGCCCAAATAAGAGTGGTGTGTAAATACCTGGCGTAAGTGCTCGGCGTGGTCGTGGTTACCCGCTAGTAAGTAGACAGGCATTGCTAGGGGTTCAAGCAGTTGTGCCAAATGCTCGTATTCTTGTACACGCCCAAAGTCTACCAAGTCACCTGTAATGACCACAGCTGAGACATTTTCTTGTCGGGTCAGAATCGACTGGATCGCTTTTTTTAAGTAATCCGCGGTATCGAGTTGGCGGTAGGCCAATTGGCCTGGCTCGCGGATGTGTAAATCGGATAGTTGGACAAATACGGCGGTCACAGAGAATCTCCAAAGGGTAATAAGTTCTTGGGATCGATGACCACTGACACAAGGTCATCGGCTTGCCAGGGCACATCGCCGTGACAGTCAACGAGCACATGGGGTTGGTTCGGTAAGGACACCTTAAGCTGGACTTTCTCACCTAGAAACGTTCGTGTCGCGACGATGCCAGGAGCCCCGGGCAAATGCGGCGGTTGCACTGAAATGTGTTCGGGTCTGAGCATCAGTTTTGATCCTAGGGAAGTCGGCACTGGTAGGGTGAACGTGTCGAATGATAAAACCCCATGGGCCGTTTGTTCGCTAGTGCGGGTGAGTTGATTGATGCGACCGAGAAATGCCGCCACGAAGGCATGCGACGGTTGACGATAGAGTGCCTCGGGTCGCCCGAGTTGCACGATTTGCCCGCTTTGCATCACGGCCATTCGATCAGCGATTGCCATGGCCTCTTGCTGATCGTGAGTGACGTAGACCGCAGTGATGGACAAGCGACGCAGCAGTTGCGCGAGCTCATCACGCAGAGACTCTTTGAGTTTGGCGTCTAGTGCAGTCAATGGTTCGTCTAGTAACAACACCTTAGGCTCGGCTGCGACCGCGCGTGCCAAAGCGACGCGTTGGCGTTGCCCACCGGAGAGCTCTGTCGGCCTTTTGTGGGCATGTTCTTGCAGTCGTACCAAGTCCAGCAGATCACCCACAATTTGACGTTGCCGCATCTTCTCAACGCCTCTGACTTTTAAGCCGTAGCCGATGTTGGCAGCAATTGAAAGGTGAGGGAACAAAGCATAGTGCTGAAAGACCATACCAACTTGGCGCTTCTCCACAGGCAGAGACGTGACATCGCGTTCTCCAAAGCGAATAGATCCGCCACTATCGACCGTTTCAAGCCCAGCGATAATCCGTAGGAGGGTGGTTTTGCCGCAACCCGAGGGACCCAACAAGGCCATGACCTCGGCCGGCGCGATGCTCAAAGAGGTAGGTTTCAAGCCCTGTGTGCCGTCTGGATAAGTTTTGGCGGCGGTTTCAACATCAACCGAAACGGCGTTAGTTTGCATATTTTTTTTCAAGAAGAGAGGCACTCCATTGCAACAACCAAAGCATGGGAAGCACCACGATAAAAAAGACCAAGGTGTAGGACGAACCAACCTCAAGGCGCATGGAGGCGTAGCTATCTGCAAGCCCAACGGGTAAGGTGCGAGTTAGGGGGGTGTGTAGCATCCAAGTCAAATTGAATTCACCAATCGACAGGGTAAATACCATCAGGCTGCCAGCGGCGATGGCGGGCAGCACTGCTGGCACCAAAATCCCCAAAAATCGGTTGAAGAAATTTGCCCCTAGCGTTCTTGCGGCCTCATCCATAGCCACCAAATCAGGCCGCTGAAATGCCGCTATCACGGTCCGCACCAAGAAAGGCAAAGTAAAAACCATGTGCCCAATCAAAATAAAACCATAGCTTTGCCGAAAATCCCGGAAAGTACCGTACGCCAGTATTAAGGCCAAGCCAGTGGCCAGCCCAGGAACTGCAACGGGTAGGGTAAGGATTTCTTCAAACGTTTTACTCCAACGCGATGGATTACGAGCCAATGCGTAAGCCGCCGGTACGCCAATCAGGATGTTGCCAATGACGCAAGCAAAAGCGATAGCGATGGACCACACAACGGTTTGACCGTAGACCTCGATGACTTGCGCTAGCCACCGCAGTGTTAGTCCGCTAGAAAATCCTTGGCTGTAGTTATTCACCAGGGCGGCCGTTATGGATAAAACCATTGGCACCATCATGAACACAGCGACCAATGCGGTGATGAGCGCTAGGCCGGGAGATTGGATACGTCGAATCATTGGCTAGCCACTCCGACAACTGTTTCCTTGCGGCGGGTCAAAAACAACGCGAACCAAGTGAACAATCCAAGGGTAATAGACAGTGATGCTGCCAAGGCGAAGTTGGCAAAATTAGTAAATTCGGAATAGATCGTGATGGGTAACACTTCGAACTTACTCGACAAGGTGAAAGCGGTACCAAAGGCACCCATTGACGTGGCAAACACAATCGCAGCACAAGCTGAGGTGGTGGGTTCTAGTTGCACCATCCAGACATCTCGAATGATGTGCCAGCGATTGGCTCCTAGGGAACGTGCCGCTTCTTCTACTGCTTTATCCATTGACTGGGCGGCAGCAGCGTAGGCTGCAATCGCGCGCGGCAAAGAGAAGTACAGATAGGCCAAAAACAAACCTGCCAATCCGTATGCAAATGAAAAACGTCCTAAACCAAGCGCTTGGGTGATGTCGGTGACTAGGCCTTGCCGACCTGCGAGCAAGATCATAAAAAAACCAATGATGACGCCTGGAAATGACAGTGGCAATGTCAAGATAGATAGCAGTAACTGTCTGCCCGGAAACTGCCGACGGCCAAGATAGAGTCCGACGGCAGCGCCAAGAATCAAGGTCACTAAGGTGACGCTGATTGATAAGCCGAGTGTGTTGATTAGGCTCCAAGCATAGCGAGCCTCAGTGAGAAACACGAAATACAACGTCCAATCTTGTTCGCCCGGCAGCAGCAAAAGCTGGGAGACAGGCAGTAACCAAAACGCCATAAAGAAAATGACGACGGGTAACAGCAAGAAACGGTGAGAGGTTTTCATGATCAGTGAGGCTCGCGACTAGCTAATAATTACCTAACTGTTTTGAGATAGTTATCAGCAAAGGCTTTTTGTACAGCGGCCATTTGTCCGTAATCGACTGTTTTGGCGCGGGCATACTCAGAGTCAGGCAAAAACTTGGATTGGGCTTCAGCCGACATTGCCGAGGCACGCACAGGTCTTAGAAACGCGTTGGCCCAAATGGCCTGGCCTTTGTCTGACATCACAAAATCCAAAACCTTCTTACCGTTTTCTGCGTTAGGACCGTCGTTGACCAAGCTCATGACGTAAGGGACCACGACGGTGCCCTCGGCTGGAATCACAAACTCAACGTTGGCCTGGTCTTTGTATTTGGCTCGGTAAGCATTGAAATCATAGTCAAGCAAGATTGGAATTTCGCCTGAGATTACGCGAGCGTATGAAGTCTGCTTAGGAACGATCGGGTCATTGGCTTGAAGCTTCTGAAAGTACTCAAGCCCTGGCGTGAAGTCAGACAATGTGCCACCGAGAGCCTGGTTAACGGCCACCGCGCCCACATACCCGACGAACGCTGAAGAGGGATCGAGGTAACCGATCATGCCTTCGTATTCAGGCTTAAGCAGGTCTGCCCAAGAGGTTGGAACTGGCTTGCCGTCGAGAGCATCTTTGTTGACAAAAAAGCCTAGGGTACCGGAGTGGATAGTGAACCATTTGCCGTTGGGATCTTTAAGTCCCTCAGGGATGTCGTCCCAGTTGGCGGGTTTGTAGGCGGTGACGACGCCTTCTTTGTCTGCCTGAATGCCGAAACTCACGCCCATATAGGCAACGTCAGCGACAGGACTGGCTTTTTCTGTGATCAATTGAGCAAGTGTTTGACCGGAATTCTTATTGTCTGCAGGCACCGTGATACCGGTGTTCTCTTTAATAGCGGACAACTGTGTGCCCCAATCGGCCCACTCAGTTGGGCAGTTGTAGCAAATCGCTGTTTGCGCACTAGCTGTACCGGCGGCCAGCGTCATGGCGGCGAGACCCGTTTTAATGGTGCTGCGCAACGTCAGTTGAGATAGCAGTTTCATGATTTTCCTTAAGCTTGTAGTTAAGAAGTGCCTCACTCTAGGTGAGAACGGTTGGTTGGCGGCGAGCAGACCGTCTCGCCTATCCGGAACCCACACTTCAACGTGAGGGTCACTGGTTTTTGATCGTTTGGTTGCTTGTTCAAGCTCTCCAGTAAAAGCGCTGTTGCCTGCAGACCAATGTCGTGATTAGGCTGTATGACGGTTGTTAGCATCGGGCTGAGTTCGCGACCGATAGCGATACCGTCAAAACCCACGACACTGAGCGTGTTGGGGACCGATAGTCCGCACTGATGAGCTACGCGTATGCTTCGTAGCGCCAATAGGTCGTTGGAACAAATAAGGGCGGTCGGACGCTTGGATGGGTTACTTGTTAAACAGGTCACTAGCATCGGCATATCTGAGGAGAGAAAGTCCACTTCAATGAGTGGTAACTGCGCTAGTTGCATGGATTGCATGCCGGCTAGATAACCTTGGTAACGCTGATGCGCGCGATCAGAGGCGTTGAGTTTGCCGCTCACCATGGCGATTCGTCTGTGCCCAAGCTCATAGAGGCGTTTAACAGCGGCAGCCACTTCATTTTTTCCGTCCACGCCAACGCATCGGTGGCGTGGATGCTGGTTGTAGGCCAACACGTATGGCACCGATTGTCGTTTTAGTTGACTCAAACCCTTGGACTTACTTGGGTTACGCACCACAAGCACCATGCCATCGACA
>JAWOGG010000131.1:0-3477 GCA_046497085.1 Orrella sp. | reverse complement strand
CCCGACCTATCCCAACTATCAGTGGAGCATTCGCGGCGATGCCGATGAACGATTTGGTGAGGGATTTACTGATCGAGTCAAAGCAGCGTTATTGGCGCTCGACGATCCCGCATTGCTAGAACGCTTTCCACGCAGTGCTTTTGTCCCCGCACAAAACTCAGACTATGAGTCCATCAAACAAACGGCTCAGGCGGTGGGTTTGATCGACTAATGAACGCGCTTACTTTAGACCAAGCCTATGCCGATTATGGCGGCACCGTTGTCCTCGGTCCGATTGACTTACGGATCGAGCCGGGCGAACACGTGGCGCTAGTGGGTCGCAGTGGTGCTGGCAAATCCACCTTGCTAGCGCTACTGCATGATCGAACTCGCCGTGATATAGCGCTTATGCCACAAAACTTGGGCTTGGTCGATACGTTGAGCGTGTTTCACAATGTCTACATGGGACAGCTCGCCGCCCATTCCAGCGCGTATAACCTGATCAACCTGATCAGACCGTTTCGCCGTCAAATTGACGCGGTGCGCCACGTGCTCGAGCAGTTGGATATGGAAGCGACCCTTTGGACCCGCACGGGCGAGCTCTCGGGAGGTCAACGTCAGCGTGTGGCCGTTGCACGGTCGCTTTTTCAAGCCGGTGATGTGCTGCTAGCCGACGAGCCGGTCTCGGCACTCGATGGTCCTCGTTCTGAAGCCGTCATGCAGGCACTCACCTCAAAGTACACCACCACTATCATTGCCATGCATGACCTCGCATTGGCCCGTCGTTATGCCACTCGACTCATTGGTATTCGTGGCGGGACTATCGCACTTGACTCACCTGTCGACTCGGTCAGCACAGACGCACTCGATGCACTCTACTAATCACGCCAACCGCCGCTGGAGCGCACTGTCAGCACCACTGGTGCGCACGAGCCTATGGCTTTTCGGGATTGCCCTGATTGCCATTTGGATTGCTGATTTTCAAATTCGGGCCATCTCACCCTGGGCTGAGTTAGGCCGTTTTGCCCGCGGCTTGGTCCAGCCTGACTTTGCCACCTTCGATACGGCCATCATTGCGCTGGTACGTACAGTGGCTTTTGCGTTTACCGGCGTCGGTATAGCCGCCGTTGTCGGTATTGGCTTGGCTCTTATCTTTCACTACCGCATTGTGCGCACCGTCTGTGCGTTTGTTCGTGCCATCCACGAGCTCTTTTGGGCACTGATTTTTTTGCAGTTTTTTGGTCTGCATCCGCTCACCGGCGTTCTGGCTATCGCCCTGCCCTATGCAGCGACATTTGCCCGGGTTTACAGCGAGATTCTTGAAGAAGGCGATGCCCGACCTGCTCAGTCGCTACCCGCTGGCAGCGGCGTCATTTCTACATTTTGGTATGCGCGTGTGCCAGATCTGTGGACGCACCTGATGAGTTACACCAGTTACCGGCTTGAGTGTGGCATGCGCTCTAGCGCCGTGCTGGGCTTTGTGGGTATGCCCACGCTGGGGTTTTACCTGGAAAGCGCGTACGGCGAAGGCCATTACGGCGAAGTTGGCATGTTGTTGATTTTATTTTTAGTGCTCATCGCCAGTCTGAAGCTATGGGTACGACCCAAACTAGTGATGCCCTACCTCATTGCCGCACCCTTTTTTCTGGGAACTGGCTTGCCGATTGTGTGGGGAAATGCCACGCGATTTCTGACCGAAGACATCGTCCCAGCGCCGCTGCGTAATGGCGAAGGGCTAGCAGGACTTGGACCGTGGCTAGGTGACCTTCTGTGGAATCAGGCATTGCCTGGCATTGGCACAACGCTTGTGCTCACACAAATCGCCCTAGTGGCTACCGGGGTCATAGCTTTATTAAGCTTTCCGTTGATCTCACGATTATTTGTGGGCCGCACCAGTCAAGTAGGCGGGCATGGCCTTTTGATTGTGGCGCGCTCTATCCCAGAATATTTACTTGCTTACATTCTGCTTCAGCTCTGGGGCCCTTCAATGCTCCCGGCGGTTGTGGCTTTGGCGATTCATAACGGTGCCATCATCGGCCATTTGATCGGCCGGCAAAGCAACAATCTTGTGCTCAGGCCCGACGCTGTGGGGGGCTTTAATCGCTACATCTACGAGGTCGTGCCACGGCTTTACCGATCGTTTCTCGCTTTCTTGCTCTATCGCTGGGAAATCATCATGCGAGAAACCGCGATTCTCGGCATCTTGGGGATCACTACGCTTGGCTTTTATGTCGACAGCGCCATTCAAGAGCTCCGATTTGATCGAGCAATGATTCTAATTTTAATCACCGCCATGTTAAACATTGGCGTTGATGCCCTCGCACGTGCCATTCGTCGGCACCTGCAACTACGCACAACACCAACGGCACAGACACCCCAACAACCTTGAGGTCTATTTGTTATGTCCACGACCAATGCTCAGGCTGCCACTATTGACACGACCGCCACGTCCGCAGACCTTCAACAAGCGCTTGTTGATGCGCTCACGCATCCATATCACAGCATCTCTTCGGCTTGGCTCTATGATCAACGCGGCTCAGAGCTTTTTGAAGACATCACCGAGCTGCCCACTTACTATCCAACCCGCACTGAAATCGGCATTCTTGAGGACAATTTGGGGGCGATTGCCGCAGCGATCAGCAGTGACTGCTTGGTTGTAGAGCTCGGCAGTGGCTCGAGCCGTAAGACCGCCCCTTTACTGAACGCCCTCAGGCAGCCTGCAGGCTATGTGCCCATGGATATTTCGGCTGAGTATCTACACCAAGCTGCCGCTGACCTAGCCAAACAACTACCAACCATACCCGTCTTACCACTGGTTGCTGACTTTACAACCGCGTTTTCGTTACCACCAGCACTGCCAGCCCATACCAACCGACTGGGGTTTTTCCCTGGTTCAACCATTGGCAACCTCACCGCATCAGTCGCTCACACACTGTTAGAGCACTGCCATACACTGCTTGGAGATGGTGCTTCGTTTTTAATAGGCGTGGATCTTGATAAGTCACCCGATGTGCTCATCCCGGCCTATGACGATCCTGAAGGCGTCACGGCTGAATTCAATCTCAATTTACTGAAACGTATAAATCGCGAACTCGGTCTTACGATCAACATCGAAGCGTTCTCTCATGAAGCACGCTATTTCACCGACCCCGCGCGAATTGAAATGCACCTAGTGGCCGCCACCGATCAAACACTAGAAGTAGCCAACAATACTTACGCGTTGGCCGCCGGTGAAAGCTTTCATACCGAAACGTCACACAAATATTCGGTTGAGAGCTTCGCACAGCTAGCGGCTCGCGCAGGCTGGGAGTTGACTCAGCATTGGTGTGATGCAGAAAAACGCTTCGCCGTCCTGCTACTTAAGGCGGTTGCCAAATGACCCGCTAAAACAACACAACATGACAAAACCCGCCCGATCACGTATCAAAGCATGCGAGCACTGCAAAGTAGAGAGCGCTTCCTTATATCGGGTCGTTCATGATGCAACCGGTACTTGGG
>JAWOGG010000129.1:0-10504 GCA_046497085.1 Orrella sp. | reverse complement strand
CAAGTCTTTAGTCGTCCTTTAACGCCAGCCTACGACATTGACAAAGCCATCCATTTGGCCGCTCAAGCCTATACAAAACTGCCTAAGCTTTCGGTGGCTCTTCAGATGGACCGCTTGTTGGGCATGAAGGCTGAAAAAGAGCGGGAAGAAGAACGCCAAGCTTGGCGGCTCATTGCCATAGGGTTAGAAGTTGAAAATCTGCCTGGGGTGTTTGAAGAGTTCGACGAAGAAAAAGCCTCAGAAGCGGCCAAAAAATTGGCCTCTCAATGCCAAAGCGCAGGCTTAACCCGCTGCGATCTGAACGACAGTGCGTTATCCCTATACGACCAAGCATGGCCAGCAACCTTAGAGTTGGATTGGACAGAAATGGCGGACACCGATATCAACGATCTTCTCTATCAAGCCCTAGGACAATACATCTCCGTTTCAGACTCAGACCGAATGGACGCGCTAGATCAGTTAATGCGACTTTACGATGCGCCTGTGTTTGTGACGTCAATGGCGTCTGACATGCAACGCACAGGTGCTGCTTCAATTTTAGCGATGCGCTATACCCTTTTAGCCGGCGCGCTCGGCAAAGGCGGGGATTGGTCGCAAGAGGTCGTTTCACAGGCAGCGAGTTTAGATTGGCAAACTAACCGGACACGAATTCAGTTCAACGTCGGCGATGCTTATTGGAGGACAGCTCAAGACCTCCTGTCAGGGTTCCCGGTAGTTAACAAATCACTGGCCACACTCTTTTATGAAAAAGCCGTGATGACCGGCCCTTCACTGTTTGCTCGCGAGTTTGCCGATGTGTTGAGAAGGGGTGAGTCGCTCAAACAAAACAATCAAAAGGCGCTTAAGCTTTACGAATATGCTTTACAGCAGCAACGCAAACTCGTGCTTCGTGACCTGCCTGGCTACCTTGTGAAAATGACAGATATCAGCAACAACCGTGTCAAAGCCTATAGCTACGCTTTGATGGCTAATCAGGGTTCATTAACCTTGATGGGGGACGAGGAAGTTGAAGGCTATGCGAGTGGTTTATCAGCAAATGAAAAAGCGCAAGCACAGCAATGGGCGGATCAGTGCTTAGGTAACGATTTGTTCTTGTGCGATATCTACGAGCCCAACAATTCGTTGTTGTATATGCCGCGTATTGAATAGGCACAGGTTCTCTTCTCGTCTTTGACAACAGCACCCGCTATGGTTCGTATTTGATGTGCACGGGCCTACGCCCAGGTGCGTTGATTTCCCAAATTTGTCTACTGATTTATAAGTACGTGACATCTAGAGGCTAGAGCAGCTAAGCGATCGAGATCATAATAAAAACTATATGTATCAATACATTACGCCACGCTCGTTTCTTTTTTGGATCTGTCTATGCCTAGGTTTTCTTAGGAAAAAAAATCGCTAATTTAATTCGAAACTAGTGGTTGTCTCTCTTGACGTGTGGTTTGCCATAGCGCATCGTAAAAATACAAAAATCAAAAAAGTATGTTGTACGTGGAAAGTAGCGTGTGTTTATTTTCCTGCGACGTGATACCTACAAGGGAGACAAGAAATGAAAAGATTGCTAATTGGATTGGCAGTATGTCAGGCCATGGTTGGCGCTGCCGTAGCCGAAGATATTAAGATCGGAGCAGCCTTCCCCTTGAGTGGGGCAAACGCCGAATACGGAGAAATTTTTGCCACCGGTGTTGATTTGGCTGTTGAGCACGTCAACGCTGACAACATGCTCGACGGTAACTTGGTCATGGTTTACGAAGACAGTCAGGCTTTGCCAACGCAAGGGGTGGTTGCTGCCAACAAACTGATCAACGTTGAAGAAACGCCTTATGTGCTGTCCGCTTTTACTGGCGTCTCCAAGGCCATTGCGCCATTGGGCACTCGTAACCAAGTGGTCATGGTTAACGGCGGAGGTGTGGGCCCCGATCTAGCGACATTAAGTCCATACTTTTGGAATGTGATTCCGCTAGCCAACTTTGAAGTCAAAACCATGGCGCCGTACTTGGTCAAAGACCGGGGTCTGAAACGCGTGGCCATGATTTATGTAGACGATCCGCTTGGTGATGCCGCGCTCGAGGAAATGAGAACTGAACTCAAAGCCAATGGTGGTGAGTTGGTTGGCGAGTTTTCTATTCCAGCAGAGGCACAACAATTTTCTGGTGTAGCGGCTCGCGTACGCGACACAGACCCAGACGCGGTTTATATCGCGACCTACGGTAACCAACAGGTTCAGCTGGTTAAGCAGTTGCGCGACAACGGTGTGAAACAGCCTTTGGCAAGTTATTCAGCGTTCTCTACGCCTTCCATGTTGAAGCTGCCAGAGGCCGAAGGTGTCATTTTCACGAGCCAGCAAATCAACGTGGACAACCCAGATCCTCGTACACAGCGCATGGTCAAGGATTACCGCGCCAAGTATGACAAAAACCCAAATATGTATGCCATCAACTACTACAACGCCGTTCTGACATTCGCAGATTTGGCGGCAGCCCTCCAAAAACAAGGTAAGCCAATCACCGGCGCTAATTTGCTAGAGATGCGTCAGAACACGCCTTCGTTTGACTTTGTGGGTGCGACGGTTTCGTTTGCTGATGACGGTACGGTCAAAGCGCCTATCCAGGTTAACGAGATCACTGGTGGCGCGACAAAGGTCATCAAGCAAGCGCAATAAGAAACCAAAACCCTGCGTTGTTTTTTGAAGGAACTGTCGTCCCATGCTGTATCTGCAACTATTGGTTAATGGCATACAAACGGGTGCACTTTATGCACTGATTGCTGCGGGGTTTTCGCTGATTTTTGGCATGACCCGAATCTTTCACGCCGCGCATGGGGCGACGTTCACCATCGCAGGTTTTGTGTTCTACGAGTTCTACTCGGTGTTGCAATGGGGTTGGATTCCTTCAATCATTGCCAGCGCCGTGGCAGCGGGTCTGTTCGGTGTGTTGTTGAATCGCTGGGTATATGTAGTGATTCAGCGCCACGAAGGATCATTTTTCACCGTATTTGCGGCCTCCTTTGGTGCGGCTATCGTTGTCCAGAATGTGATCTCTATCGTTTTTGGCAAAGGGCTAGTGACGGTCACCACCCCAATGAGTCGCAGTGTCGAGTTGCTTCCAGGACTCTACATCGCACCAATGTCTTTTGTTGCCGTAGCGGTTGCAGTGGTGTGTTTCGTGATTTTGCATTATCTGTTTACGCACACCAACCTTGGCGTTGCTTTACGGGCTTTGGGTGAGAATCCGACGCTAATCGATGTGTTTGGACTGAACCCCAAGAGTCTGGGCAAATATGCGTTTTTGATCGGTTCGGTGTTGGTGGTACCTGCGGCGGTACTAACAGCAACCACATCAGGTTTGAATCCAGCGATGGGCCATCACATCATGATGATCAGTATTGCCGCCACCATCGTCGGTGGAGTCGGTAGTCTTCGAGGCGCTGCCATGGCGGGCATGTTGTTTGGTCTAGCAGAAAACTTATCACTGGCATTCTTCGATCCGCAGTGGAGCGAAGCGGTGACGTTTGTCATCTTGTTTCTTTTCATCATCTTTCGTCCGGGCGGTTTCTACGGGCGAGCCATTATGTCGTAATCGCCATGCTTGCATACATACAAAATATTATTGTTTTGTTTTCAATCAACGCGATTTTGGCGTTGACCTTGAATTTCATCATGGGCTACGCAGGCATCTTTTCGCTTGCGCATGCGATTTTCTTCGGCATCGGTGCTTACACGGCGGCGTTTGTTGCGCTGAATTACACCGACTCCCTGCTGCTTTGCATGTTAGCGGCCATGGGGGTTTCGGCCACGATCTCAATGGCATTGGCGCTGCCAGCACTTCGAGTCAGGGGTGAATATTTCGTAGCGGCGTCCCTGGGTTTACAGATGATTGGCGTGACAATCTTCTCAGAATGGAAGTCCGTGACCGGTGGGCTAGGTGGCATGGTGGGTATTCCGCCTCCAGTTTTGTTTGGTTATACGTTCACCACAACGTCAGATTTCTTGATGTTGGCCGCGGCCATTTTAGGTGGCATCTTGATTGTGACTGCCTTGCTCGTACACGGCAGCTTTGGACGCAGTTTGATGGCACTGCGCGACAGTGAGTCGGCAGCGCAAGCATATGGTAAGTCGGTCAATGCGGTTAAAACCCTGTCAGTGGCAGTATCAGCGGGTTTGGCAGCCCTTGGCGGTGTGCTCTATGCCTTTTACATGAGCTTTGTAAACGTCGAGGTTTTTACACTGGACATGTCTATTTTGTTAATGGCCATGGTCATTATCGGTGGTACGGGAACGCTACTAGGTCCCGTGGTTGGGGCGGCCATCGTGATGGCTTTGCCAGCAGCACTGACCTATGTGCCTTATATCCCAGCGTCTCAGTTGGGGACAATCCAGCAAATCATTTACGGTTCCGCCATGGTGCTTCTGATGATGTATCGCCCCGGTGGCTTAGTGGGTCGCCGTAAGAAAGGGGGCGCGACATGAACATGGCGCAAACTAAAGCTCAAACAAAGGTCAAAACCAATCAGGTGCTGCTAGAGGTTCGAGATCTAAATAAACATTTTGGTGGTTTGAAAGCGATCACAGATGTGAACTTGGATCTTCCAGCGGGCATTATTACCACTTTGGTGGGACCAAACGGGGCAGGAAAGACCACGTTATTCAACATGATCACGGGCCACTTAACCCCTTCAAGCGGCACGATTCATTGGCAAGGCGAACCACTTGCCGGTGTGGCTCCTTGGCGCATCGCACGTAAAGGCATTGCGCGCACCTTCCAAGACTTACGCCTCTTTAATCACATGACGGTTGAGCAAAACATTCAGACCGTTATGGAGCGTAGTTGCTGGCTATGGCAGAGTTTGCCGAGCGCCATGGCAGAAAAACTCGAGCAAGTCTTGGAAGAGACTGGCCTTGCGGCCAAACGCCATGAGCGAGCCATTGACTTGGCTTATGCGGAGCGTAAATTTCTCAGTCTGGCACGAATCATGGCTGTCGACGCTACCCTGTGGCTGCTTGATGAGCCTGCCTCAGGTTTAGATCCGCGTTCATTTGATCGGTTTGTGGCGTTACTCAAAGAGTATGCGCACCGCGATGTCACCATCTGCATCATCGAGCACAACTTAGACATTGTGATTCGCTTGTCCGACACGGTGGCGTTTCTTGATCAAGGCAAGATTTTGGCACAAGGTTCATCAGAAGACATTCTCAAGGACCCGCACTTGGCTGCCATTTACTTTGGAGATCGCTAGAGATGACGGATGCATCATGCTTTCTTGAGGGTCAAGGCTTGCAAGTGGGCTATGGCGGACGCCCCGTATTGGAGAACCTGGACGTCCAACTAGGATACAACGAAGTGCTGTGCCTGATTGGCCATAACGGCGCTGGCAAGTCGACTCTGGTTAAAGCGTTATTTGGGCTTGTCAAAGCGACTAGCGGTTCAGTGCATCTGCAAGGACAACGCGTCAAGGCGTTGAATCCTAGAACCATGAACAGTGCCGGCGTTGCCATGGTGCCTGAGGGTCGCGGTATTTTTCCTGGGTTGACCGTTGCTGAGACCATGCGCCTGGGTTTTTGGGCGGCTGGCATTGGTCCCGGGGAACAGGGTGCTCGTATGGACTGGGTGTTTGAGGTCTTGCCCATGATTAAGCGGTTTTATAACCAACGCGCCGGAACGCTCTCGGGTGGTCAGCAACAAATGGTTTCTTTGGGGCGCGCACTGTTGAGTCAACCGCAGTGTTTATTGCTTGACGAGCCCTCAATTGGCTTGGCGCCCAAACTGTTTCAAGATCTGCTCGGTCCCATTAAGGAGTTGCAGACTGAACGAAAAATGTCCATTTTGATCGTCGAACAAAACGTTAAAGAAGCGCTCAAGATATCAGATCGGGTGATCGTCATGAAATCCGGAAAAATTATCAAAGAAGGTAGCCCAGAAGCCTTTAGTGACAACACCGAACTGATGGAGTTGTACTAATTATTGTGGCACGTGCTGTCGCAGGCAGGAGAAAGACATGCAGTGGTCAGTCCAAGAGATCGCGTTATTACGTGAAACGACCCGTCGGTTTGTTCAGGAGCGACTACAACCCTTAGAGGCAAAGATTGACCTCGAGGATGAGCTGCCCGCTCAGTTAGATATGGCCATTCGCCAGGAAGCGAAATCACTGGGAATTTATGGTTTTAATTTTCCAGAATCATTGGGTGGTCCTGGTTTGCCCACAGCGGCCAAGGCAGTCATCTATGAAGAGATCACAAAGACATCCATGCCCTTAGTGGAAGCGCTTGGGCATTTGCCTTTGACGCTTGCGTTTTGTAATGAGGCTCAAAAAGAAACGTTATTAGCGCCTGTTTTGAACGCCTCCAAACTCATTACCTATGCTTTGACAGAAGCCGGAGCGGGTTCCGATTTGTCTGCTATCAAGACACGTGCCGTACGAACAACAGGTGGCTGGCTATTAAACGGTAGCAAACAATTTATTTCGAACGCTGAGACGGCGGATTTCATTGTTGTCTTAACTTGCACCGATCCGCAGGCGTCACTGAAAGAAAAGCTCACTACCTTTGTTGTCCGTCGAGATAACCCTGGACTTAAGGGGATGACTCGCTACAAAAAAATGGGCTGGCGTGGTTATCAGTTAAATGGGTTTTCGCTTGAAGATTGCTTTGTGCCTGATGAGGATGTGCTTGGTGCCGCTGGGCAAGGATTCACGGTGATGATGAGTTGCATTAACACCGATCGAGTGTTTTCTGGTTATCGGGCTTTGGGACTCGCCCAACGCGCACAAGATATGGCTTTGGATTACGCGCGAGAAAGACAGGCGTTTGGATCAAGGTTGGCTGACCATCAAGCCATTCAATTTATGCTCGCCGACAATGACGTCGAGCTACAAGCAGCACGTTTGTTGGTTAGAGAGGCTTTGGAGCTGACTGACGAGGGTACGCGTGATGCACGTATTGCTGCTTCAAGGGCAAAGTTATACGCCACTGAGATGGGCTGTCGGGTCGTTGACCGTGCCATGCAAATATTTGGCGGTATGGGCTACATGACTGAATTACCCATTGAGCGCTTTTACCGAGATGTGCGAGCCTTTCGAATCGGTGAGGGGACATCCGAGATGCAGCGATTGCAAATTGCCCGACATATCTTGACTCAATAAGGGAGGTCGATGTGAGTGTGTCAGTAGAGAAGGCAAACGCTAGTTTTGCGTCATTATTAGCGGCTGACCCCGATAGACCAGCGTTTGTGTGTCGACAGGCAAAGGCGACGCGCGCAGAGCTACTGCACGCTGCTGATCAAATGGCTGGCTACCTTAAAAGTCGTTCCATTGAGCGCGGCGACACGATTTGCGTCTGGCTTCCTGACGGCGGGGTCTGGTTGCAGCTACTGTTTGCAGCCGCCCGACTTGGGGTTTTGATGGTGCCAATTAGCACGAGACTGCGTCATGAGGAAGCGCTACACGTAGTCAAAACCGCAGAGCCGAAGTTGATTTTTGTGCAGCCCGATTTTGTTGGTTACGACTATTTGGGTGTGGCAAAAGAGATTCAAAAGGTTGTTTCTTCTGTCAAAGAAATTGTTCCTATTGATGATGCCTCTGGGCTATGGGACCGAAGCGATTTCCCGCCTGTGGTTAATGATGAGGGCTCAGCTTCGGATCTATTGTGTACTTTTAGTACATCCGGCACCACTGGCAATCCGAAACTGGCTACGCACACGCAATGGGGTATCTTGCATCACGCGCACAATGTCGCGATTTATACAGATGTTGAACCAGAAGATGCTTCTTTGTGTGCATTGCCACTGTACGGTGTGCTTGGCTTTATGCAGGCGCTTAGCGCCTTGGCCGGAAGTGGTAAATGCGTTTTTATGCAGAGATTTGACACCGCACACGCGGCTGAGTTGATCGAGCAGCATCGAGTGACGCACTTTTATGGCGGTGAAGGACTTTTTGATGACATTATGAGCGTCGAACAGTACGACGCCAGAAGCTTAAAAGTGGTTGGGTTTGCAGAGTTTGCGGGGCGCGGGCTGGCGGTCACGAAAAAAGCTTGGCAGGACCTAGGCGTTCCGATGACCGCGCTTTATGGTTCATCAGAGTGCTTTGCCATCATGGCGGGTCAGCCACGAACCGATGATTGTGAAGCTCGGGCAGTGCCTGGAGGGCAACCCATCACAGCAGAAATTGAGTTTCGTGTCGCCGATGTCGATAGGGAAGTGATATTACCCGAGCACGAGCGTGGCGAATTACAGTTTCGTGGCTATAACGTCATGGTGGCTTATTTGAACAATCCCAAAGCCACTGCTGAGGCTTTCACTACTGATGGTTGGTTTAAGAGCGGAGACCTAGGTTATCGCTACGGTGACAGAATGGCCTATTTGTCACGTATCAAAGACACGCTGCGGTTACGGGGCTACTTAGTGGATCCGATTGAGATCGAGGAGTTCCTAGGTCGTCACGAAGGCATTCAAGATGCCCAAGTCGTGGCATACCGGCATCCCGATCGTGGCGATGTGGCGGTTGCTTTCATTAGAAAGACAGATGAGGCACTCACGGCTCAAGACATCTATGCGCACTGTCGCGCCGGACTTGCCAATTACAAGGTGCCATCGCATTTCGTGTTTGTTGATGACTACCCCAGAAAAGAAGGACCCAACGGGCTCAAAATCCTAAAAAATAAGCTGCGCGAACGAGCACAAACCATTGTTATCCAAGCTGTTGAAAGTGAGCAAAACGTATGAAACGAACAGAAATCAAATCCGATATTGCCTGGAGTGCACCTGACCGTATCCTGATTCACGGTCACGACTTGTGTGAAGAGTTGGTGGGTAAGGTTGACTTCGGTCAGATGACCTTTTTACAGATATTTGCGCGCCTGCCGAAAGACGACAACGAACGCCGAATGTTTAATGCTGTGATGGTTATATTGGTGGAGCATGGCATCACACCATCGTCGTTATCCACGCGGCTGACCTACTCGGGGGCACCCGAATCGGTGCAGGCCGCCGTGGCAGCGGGACTGCTCGGCCTAGGTTCGGTGTTTGTCGGTTCACTCGACCAGGCGGCCAAGATGCTCCAAGAAGCGATTCCAAATCCAGACGAACCTGGTGATTTGGACGCTAAAGCCGAAACCATTGTGGACGACTTCTTATCCCGCAAGGCGATCATCCCTGGCATCGGACACCCCTTTCATAAACCCATTGATCCGCGCACTGTGGCTCTATTTAAGGTGGCAACAGAAACCGGTTACCACGGGCCTTATGCCAAGCTCATCACCTTAATTGGGCAGAAAGCTGAGCAGCGCACGGGTAAGGTGCTGCCTGTGAATGTGACAGCGGCAATGGCGGCAGTGGTGTCGCAGATGGGTGTGTCGTGGCGTTACTGCCGAGGGTTAGCCGTGGCCGCACGCGCTGTGGGTTTGGTTGGCCACATCATTGAAGAAATTCGCCAGCCAATGGCCGGTGAGATCTACATGCGCATCGAGCATGAGGCAAGCGCCCATCTCGAGCCTAAGTCTTGATGTCAGTCACTATTGAAAAGCACGGCTCAGTGGGTGTTATCTGGTTAGATGAGCCAAAAACGCGTCATGCGCTATCGATGACCTTAGTGCAAGCCTTGTTGTCTGCATTCGATAACGAGTCCATTCAAACCAGTCGTGCCGTGGTAATTGCGAGTTCGGGACCCTATTTTTGTGCTGGTGCGAATATCGATGATTTGCGTAACCATTGGATGCAAGGTAGTGCACCAGAGTCAGAGCCAGGCAGACTCTTTGAACGTTTGACCAGTGATCCCAGACCGGTGCTTGCTGCGGTTGATGGTGGTGCGATAGGGGGTGGCTTTGAATTAATGCTTAGTTGTGACTTGGCAGTCGCTAGTCAAGAGGCTTGGTTTTGTTTGCCCGAACTGCAACACGGCGTGATTCCCAACACGGCGTTGCAACGGTTGCAACAAATGGTTGGATTGCGAACGATGTTGTTTCATGCCTTTACCGGTGACAAGCTGTCAGCCCAACAAGCACTTGCCATGGGCGCCGTTAATGAGGTGGTGGCTGCCGGTCAGGCGGTTGCAGCTGCCGTCGCTTTGGCGCAGCGAATTGTTGAGCGGGCGGCACCTGAGGCTTTAGCGGTTGCCAAACGTTACGCGCAGCAGTATGCACAAACGGATTGGTTAAGCGTCGATCACTCATTGCGTGAATTGCCCGTTGATGAATGGCAAGAGGGACTGACCGCTTTTACCGAGCGACGGCAGGCCAACTTTAATGAGCACTGGCAATTGGCCAGAGCAAATGCTTCTTTTAAAAAGTAAGAAACCATGCTTCAAACTGATCTCGACATCGACACGGGCACATTCACATTGACCCTCGCGCGCGAGCCCGTCAATGCGCTTAACGAGGCACTCTACGATGAACTCCATGAGGCTTTTGAGCGTGCACGTGATGATGCAAGCGTTCGTGTAGTTGTATTAACAGGTGCAGGAAATAAAGCGTTTTGCGCTGGGGCGGACATAAAAGAATATGCCGAGCTCCCACATC
>JAWOGG010000108.1:0-9070 GCA_046497085.1 Orrella sp. | reverse complement strand
TTCATTAGTCGATCAAACCCACCGCCTGAGCCGTTTGCTTGATGGACTCATAGTCCGAGTTTTGTGCGGGGACAAAAGCACTGCGTGGAAAGCGTTCGAGCAATTCGGGATCGTCGAGTGCCAATAATGCGGCTTTGACTCGATCAGTAAATCCCTCACCAAAACGTTCATCGACATCACCGCGAATGCTCCACTGGTAGTTGGGATAGGTCGGGGTCTTCCAAATGACTTTGACAGCATCGGTGTCGATATTGCCGGCATCGAGTTCGCGTTGCCAAACCGCATGGTTAATGGCGCCTACCTCATAGCTGCCGCTCTCAATCAAGCGCAGAGTACGGCTATGGTTACCACTGAAACCGACCCGCTCAAACACCTCGTCGGGTGCCTGACCAAATCGCTCGCGCAAGTAAAACTCTGGAACGAGTCGACCTGACGTGGAGCTTTTTGAACCAAAAGTAAACGTCATGCCACGCATGCGCTCGTCAATCTCGTCACCGGCCTCAAGTCCGGTGCTTTCATGAGCAATCAAGTAGCTCCAAAACGCCTGATCTTCGGCCCCTTGGGCCAGTGCTTGGGAGCCAGGCACCCGCGCGCGTGCTTGTACGCCTGAAAGTCCACCAAACCAGGCAAGCTGCACTTGATTGTTACGAAATGCGCTGACGGCTGCGGCATATGATTTCACCGGGACGTAACGGACTTCAATGTCGAGCGCCTCAGAGAGGTAGTCTCCCACCGCCCCAAAACGCTCCTCGAGTTGGCTTTCGTCTTGATCTGGGATGGCGGTAAAGACAAACACCTCTGCGCTTGCAGGCATGAGGAAAGCGAGGTTCAGGGCGATTGCGTAAAGTAAAGATTTCATGCGTTTTCCTTTAAATGAGTTGTTGCTAGTGAGTGGCTACTTGATTAAAGCGCACAGGTTCGAAACCCGGCGATGATGTCATTACGATCAGGTGGGAAAAAATTACGGGTGTTGTTATTCAGATATCGACGGCGCGTCGCCCAAGATCCCCCGCGAAGCACAAAACGTCCGTCGGTGAACCAGGGCTCAGAGTACTCAGCATAGAGGTCAGCCCGAAATCCGGGATAGGGACTAAATGGACTCGCCGTCCATTCCCACACATTACCTATCATTTGACGACAACCCAATGCACTGTCGCCGGCTGGAAAAGCCGCCACATCGACACAACCCAACCGGTATCCATCGGTATTGGCCAGTGACATGCCCTCAGGCTTATCGCCCCATGGGTAAAGGTTTTTGTGGGGGGTGAGCCGCTGGCCCTCGACTTGCCGACTGGCGGCGACCTCCCACTCAAGCTCTGTGGGCAACCGTCGCCCTGCCCACTGGCAATAAGCATTGGCCTCATGCTGGCTGACGTGGCTAACCGGCGCATGTTGCGGCAGCGGTAACCAGCGGTCAAAGACTCGGATTTGCCAGCCGGTTGAATCATGGCGCCAGTACTGCGGCGCTGTCAGCGCCTGAGCTTCGCGCCAAGCCCAGCCAGCGTGTGACCAATAGGCTGGGTTTTGATAACCACCGGCCTGAACAAACAGCGCAAATGCCGCATTGGTAATGGGCGCCATGTCGATGGTGAATGGGGCAAACGTTTGGGTGTGCAGGGGTTTCTCGTTGTCGAAACGAAATGCAACGCTCTCATCGGCGCCGAGCGTGTGTTCTCCGCCGGGCACAAACACCTCCCCATCCAGACCACCCGTCTCTGGGGACGCTACTGCACCCTTTGGTGTGGCGATCACGGGCATGGGATCAGAGAGTGTTTGGCGGGTGTAGGCAAAGGCCTCACCATGCATATCCTCATGAAACGTGGCCAATTGCCAAACGTAACTAGTGGCCGAATCGGTTAAACCGTCGGGCAATTGGCTGACCATCGCGTCGCGAATGGTGCGTAAGTAGGCAAGCGTGTCGTCCATGCTCGGTAAGCCAAGCACCCAACGATCGTCATGCGCCACCCCCATTGAGTCATAGAGCGCCTTCGCATTGGGGATTTGATAGTCCGGCAAGCCATGCAGCTGGTGGAGCACAAAATGGTCATAGAAAAAACCAACATGACCAATCTCCCACTGTGGGGGATTGACGATGCTAAGCTGTGGCCCTAAATGACGCTCGGCTGGCAAATCACGCGTGAGTTCATGCGTGCGTTGGCGGGCATCGTCGAGCATGGCAATCAACGTTTCGGAGGTCAGTGGATGAGTGGGTGGTGTGGTAATCATTGCAGTCCCCTGCACGGTGATTGGTTATGAAAATTGCGCTGGTCACGCCCGCAGCCCCACGTTCGCGTGCCGGTAACCGTGCGACTGCCTCGCGGTGGGCCGGCCTGCTGCGTGCGGCCGGTCACCAAGTCGATGTGCTGGAGCAATGGCGCGCTGATGATCCCGCGTTTGATCTGATGATTGCCCTGCATGCTTGGCGCAGCGCGAGCAGTATTGCCGCGTTCGCCCAACGGTTTCCCAAGCGAGCCTTGATCGTGGTGCTCACTGGAACCGACATTTATCGCTTTCAGCAGACTCACCGCGATGTCACGCGAGCCAGCTTTGATTATGCCAGCGCGTTGATAGGGCTGCATCACCATGTCGCTCACGACATTCCCCGCAAGTACCACCGGATTTTGCACACCGTTTACCAATCGGCGATACCTTTGCCACCTAGTTACCCCAGACCATCGGCGCGGGATTTCACGGTTTGTGTGGTGGGTCATCTGCGTGAAGAAAAAGATAGTTTGCGTGCTGCAGAAGCAGCGCGATTGTTGCCGGCTGATTCGCGTATAAAGATCATTCAGGCTGGGCGTGCGCACTCGCCTGATTGGGCCCATGCCGCACAAGCGCAGATGCAAGATAACGCGCGTTACACCTGGCTTGGTGAGATAGCGCCAAGTGCGATTCGGCGTTTGTATGCGCGCAGTCGAGCCATGGTGATCAGTTCTGTGATGGAGGGTGGCGCCAATGTTGTCTCGGAGGCCTGTGTCGCGGGTTTGCCAGTTCTTGCAAGCGATATTCCCGGTAACACTGGTTTGCTTGGGCAAGACTATCCTGGCCTGTTCCCAGCGGGCGATTCCGCTGCCCTGGCGGCGTTGATGATGCGTGTCGAGCATGACCCAGCCTTTCTCTCGGATTTGGCTGATTGGTGTCACGCACTGGCACCGCGTCATACGCCGCAGGCCGAGCAAGCGGCTTTGTTGGCGGTGATCCAACAGCTTACCCCTTTAACTCAATAGGCTCGAGAGCATCGCCCTGAGGGTGAACAGCTCCGATGATGCAGGTATGCGGATAGCCTAATGCGATGAGTTCGCGTACACAGGCATCGGCTTGATCCGCCGGCACACTGGCCAATAATCCGCCGGCGGTTTGCGGGTCAAAAACCAGTGGATAGCGAGCATGGTTGACCACTGATTCAGCATTACGAATCGCCCGGCGTAAACGCACGTTGGCGGGTTGCAAAGAACTTAAGATACCTGCTGCGACCGTCTCTTCAGCCCCATCTAAAACCGGCAGTGCTGACAAATCAATGCTGGCATCCACTTCAGACGGCCTTGTCATTTCGACTAAGTGTCCTAACAATCCGAAGCCGGTCAGATCCGTGCAGGCAGTCGCCCCAAAACGATGCAAGCATCCAGCTGCCAGACGATTGGAGTGGCGCATTGATTGCAGGGCTTCATCAATCCAGCGTCCGCGAGCCTGCAGTCGTGCATGCGCGGCAAATAGCGTTCCGGTGCCAATGGGTTTGGTCAGGATTAAGACATCGCCTGGGCGCATGCCGCCTTTACGCATGATGTTATCAACCCGATCATCAATCAAGCCATTGATCGCAAAGCCAAGGGCGAGTTCCTGCCCTTCGCCGGTGTGACCCCCAACAAGCGCACAGTTGGCTTCGTTGAGTATCTCTAGGGCACCAGACATCATTTGATAGACAGTGTCCTCTACTTTGGACTCAAGGCCTTGGGGGACTGTGGCCACGGCGGTGGCTGTTTGCGCCTCTGCGCCCATGGCAAAGATATCGCCTAGCGCATGATTGGCGGCGATCTGCCCAAAAATGTAGGGGTCATCAATAAACGCACGGAAGAAATCGACCGTGTGCACCATGGCTTTGCCAGGGGGCACCCGCACCACCGCGGCATCATCGGGTGCATGCAGGCCGATCACCACATCATCGCGCTCGATGGGGCGCAGTGCGCCAAGGGCACGGGATAGCGTTGAAGCGCCAACTTTTGCGCCACAACCACCACATCGCATGGCAACCGCTGAAATGGCCTGCTGGGCCTCTTCGCCTTCTAACGCCACGGAGGATCTTGGTAGTTTGGAGGCCGTGCTTTCCATGGCGGGTAAATCATTAAAGCGCGCCATAAAGCGCCGATCGATATGATCTTTCCAACGCCACAACCAAGCCCCGGCAGCTGAGAAAGCACCACGCGAAGCCACCGCATATTGGTTGCCCGTGCTGATGAGGGCTAACCAGCGGCGTTGCGGATGATAGTCGCGAAGCGGCAGATCTTCTAGGGAACGACGTAAGTTACGCGCCAAGGGTGGGCCTTGCCGAACAGCAAAGACGCCCGCTTTTTCGCGGGGATGATTGACCATGCTGGCGATATCGCCAGCAGCAAAAATATCGGGATCGGTGACCGTTTGGAGAGTATCGGTCACTTCAATAAATCCATCTGCATCGAGTGCAAGTCCGGTGTCCTCAAGCCAGCGTGCGCCGCCGGCTCGTGTGACCCAGATCACTTCATCAGCAGGGTGGTATTGATCGTCTATCGTTTTAAGGCCACCGTCGTCTACCGTCTGAACAGCCGCGTTCAGATGCAGCGCCACACCTCGCTCTTGTAGCGTACGGGTGAAGCGGCGCTGTACCGCGCTGTTGTGGGTCGGCAAAATACTGGCGCCGCGGGTAAATAAACTAAATTTCAGTGCATCAGGGTTTTGGCCTAGCGTGGTTAGTTCTTGGCGCAGGCGATGTTGCATGGCGAGCAATAACTCAACGCCGCCAGCGCCGCCGCCAACGACAGCAATGTGCATGGGTCCGGGTTGGTTTTGTACTCTCGCCAGTAAGGCGAGCCAACGCTCATTGAATTGATAGATGGGCTTGACGGCAACGGCATGATTGCTGGCACCCCCAGCGTCATTGAGCTTGGGGGTAGAGCCAATGTTGATCGAGAGTCGGTCGTAGCGGATCGGCGGGCGGTCACTGCAGATGAGCTCGTGGTTCTGTCGATTTAGACCCACCGCTTCGGTACGGAAAAACCGTGCGCCGGCGAATTCTGCTAAACGGCGCAAGTCAATGTGAACGTCATCATAGTCATAATGACCAGCAACATAGCCTGGCAACATACCGGAATAGGGGGTGTGGGTATCTCGACAGACCACGGTGAGGCGCACGCCTGGCATGGGCTTCATCCCAAAACGCCGCAGCACACCCACGTGACTATGGCCCCCACCTACTAGCACGATGTCGCGCAGGATCGGTTGCTTTACCTGTTCCATGAAACTCCTTTAAGCGGCTAGATTTTTGGTGTAACAAGACTTTTTGCGCGTGACAACGGCTCACTGCAGGATCGCACTGCATGCATTAAGGCCGTAGAAATTAAGTCTGCAGAAAGAGTTTGAAAATTGATGCGACCCCCGCAATACTCAGGGTGTTTTGCTTTCCGGGATTGTCGCAAGCCAGGACCGTCTTGTGACCGGATTGGAAATATTTTGTGCGGCACACGATGCAAAGGCATCACCCGTAAATGCTCGCCCCACGTATCGGTGTCGTCAACCAGTGCAGCAACACCAGACACAACGGGGTCGACCCTGATAGCGAAACGATTAAACGCAGGCAGTAAATCGTGGCACAGCAAGGGGATTGGCATCAGACGTGTCGAACTCTAATTCGATAAAAAATGGTGACTTAAGTCATAACTCGTAGATCAGTATAACCATGATGTTCGGGTGACGATGCCACCCCCATTCGCCGTGTGGTGGTTTGTAAAAAGTCGTTTCTAAGTAGCAAACGGCATTTCTCAGCTGAGCAAGTCCTACAAATTGACAAGAACAATCGACACCAAAAACGATGATTGCCGTCAATCAGATTCACTCAATGGACAATAAGACAGGCGAAGCCGTCGGTGTCTTTAAAGTGATCTTCACAATTGATGTGTTGAATGAAGGGGTGTACCAACTCTTTAATGGTAATAATAGAGGCGAAAGGTCTGATTCCAGCCATAAAAACGGTCGTCTGGGTGAGTGTGGCTAGTTTCTGGGTAATCTAAGTCAATCGCACGAGCGAACGCGCAGTGCTGCTGCAAGGGATTTTGATCGTTTGCCTGCAATGCCCGTTCGGGTTAATTTTGGTGTCTAACTACTAGGTAATTGCCATCTATGAAACTGTTTCGCTTCTTCACCGTCCCTCTTCTCGCGCTACTAGTGGCGGGTTGTGCCACTTCAACCCGTGGGTGGGTGGGCGCACCTTTGAAAGACACGTCTTGGCAGTTGGTCACGATTGAGTCTAAGTCTTCTGACGAGGGGCGGCGATATGTCGCTAACGATGCCAAGGTGGTCATGAATTTGCGCGCGAGCGGTGATGCCGACTTCGTTCTTGATTGCGAAACCGGTTCGTCGGATTGGACAGCCACGCCAGTGCGGGTGGAAACCCAAGGTGACATTGAGTTCGACGCTATGGAGATCATGGCAACTTCATCACCCTGTGAAGCAAATGCGGTGGTGCAAAAGCTATTGGGTGATCTTGAATTCTTAGAGGGTTATGTGTTGATAGGGAATCATCTTTATCTCAATACCCAAGCCAATGCCGCTATCTATGGTTGGCGAAAAACTGAGACGCAATAAACCTGAGGTCTCTTGTGGTGAGTGGTGAGGGGTTAATAGTGAGAGTGGATTGCGCATTAAAGCGCACAATCCACAATCACTTCTGAGCGCTAAGTCCCGCCCAGCGGGTTTGGTTGATTAGCTTCCGTCTTTACCCACTAGCTTCATCAGTCTTTGTTGTGTTTCTGGGTTGCTTTGTACTAGGCCAACCATGGCATTGTATTGCTCGACGTTTAAATCTGCGCCTTCAACAGCTGAGACCATTTCTTCATTGGCTTTTTGCTGCAATTCCTGCATTTGAGCCTCAGATTCAACGTTTTGCGCTAGGTTTTGATATTTGGCCTTGACTTGCTCGACAGCTGCGCTCGCTTGTGCAAATGCAAGTAGTTCAGCGTCACTAACGTTTGCTTTTGGCTGCGATTGTTCGTTGGGGGCCGTTTGACTGCTCTGTGCCACAGCAACGGTTGCTAAGCCACCTGCGGAAAATAAGCTCATCGCGATGGTTGTGGTGAGAAATTTCTTTTTTAGTGACAACATATGAACTACTCCTTCTTCGATTGATATTTCACTGAACGTGCCCTCAAGACAGAGCGGTCAGAAAAAAGGTTCCATGAAAAACCGTGAATTCAATCTTGAAAGAATCAAGAAGATGGCATTGAAGGGGTTGAACCAAGTCCATGGAACCAAGTCGATGGAACCTTTATGGCTTGAAGCTTGTCTTGTGAGTGGAGATGATTGTTTTGTACCGAGCGTTTCTGCCCGCTCTGCCCCTTACAGGGCTTGACCTTACTTAACGTGATGAAGGAATCGTTGCTTTAATGAAGCTTAGCCAACAGGAACAACAGGAAGTTAACTGGATGATTGCCAGAGAAATTCCTGCTTTACGCCGTTATGCCCAGATTTTGTTGCGTGGCAACGGCAGCAAAGATGATTTGGTGCAAGACACTCTAGAGCGAGCGATACGTAAAAGCCACACTTGGCGACGTGAAGGCAGCATACGGAGCTGGCTCTATCGTATTCAGTACACAGTTTTTTTAAATGCTTTTTGGAAACGGGTGAACTTAAAGGAAGTGAGCAGTGAAGAGATGGAGGAACCCTCTGCTGTGGTTGATTCACAAGAGACTGGACTGGAGTGCCAGCGAATGCTTAAAGCATTGGAGAACTTAAAGAGCCATCACAGTGAAGTGCTGTTGTTGGTTGCTGTTGAGGGATTTTCTTATGACCAGGCTGCCAAGATCATGGATGTACCGGTTGGTACTGTGCGATCAAGGTTGTCTAGAGCTCGAGAAGATTTGCGTGCTGAAATGAAGCAAACAACCTTGCATGACGACGACTCCCAGACAGCGACGGGGGGAGGTGAATCGTGAATAAGACACTCGATAACATTCTTCCGATGGAAACGATTGATGAGCGAGACTTGCACGCCTATGTAGACGGGTTTCTTGATGATCAACGTGCCCGCCAGTTTGAGGACTATTTAAAGCGTCATCCAGAATTAAGGGCACAGGTCGAGGACTACTTGCAACAAAATAGGCTTCTTCGTGAGGCGTTCGAGCCGCAGGGCAATGATCCTGTGCCGCTTCGATTGTTGTCGGTACTTAATCGGCCAGTTAAAAATATCTGGCCCAATGTCGGCAAAATTGCCGCCGTCTTTGTGTTGTGTGTGGTGTCTGCCGGCGGGGGGTGGTGGGGAGCACATCAGAACGCGGTCATGATGTCTGAAGAAGATGGCATGGTCGGGCAGTTCTTGCACCAAGTGGCCTTAAATAGCAAAAAGCCATTTGAAGCGATGTCGGTGCAGAAGTTAGAAATCAATGCGGATAATCAAGCAGATCCACTTAACTGGTTGACACAGAAAGTTGCGCTAGAGATGCAGGCGCCAAACCTTGCAGAAGAGGGTTACTCCATTCAGTGGCGGCGGCTTGTGACACGAGAATCGCAAGAGTTTGTTGAGCTGACGTACGCCAATGTTGCTGGAGACACGATCAAGCTTTATATGAAAACAAGATGGCAAAAAGAAGCCCCGACCTTGGAGTTTGTCCAAAAAGTTGATCAATCCATTGCTTATTGGCAGGATGGCCCATTGGTGTATGCACTTTCCGGTTCATTTGACCGCGACCGCGCCACCAAGCTTGCTGATTTGATTCGCACCTCGATGGGTCGGGGACCCGCGGCTGAACCAATGCCATCGGAAGATTTGCAAATTCGACCGCCTCAGACGCTACAGTCCGTTCAGCAACCACAAATGAATCCTAGCTTA
>JAWOGG010000023.1:0-3185 GCA_046497085.1 Orrella sp. | reverse complement strand
TTGTCCTGCTCTAAACCAGTCAAGCGCTGCAGGCGCATATTCAGGATTTCTTGGGCTTGAACATCGCTTAGACGATAGAGGCCTTCAGCTTGTAGTCCATAGTTGGGTGATAGGCCGTCTGGACGGTAAGCCGCGCGGCCACCTGAGGTCTCTCCATCGGCGCGAGTCAGCATTTCTCTAACCAGCGACGAATCCCACATACGGGACATTAACTCTTGACGCGCCACCGGAGGTGTTGGTGCTGCCTTGATGATGGTGATGAATTCATCGATGTTGGCTAAGGCAACGGCCAAGCCTTCGAGAACGTGGCCGCGTTCGCGCGCTTTACGCAGTTGAAAGACGGTACGACGCGTCACGACCTCGCGGCGGTGGAATAAAAAGTACTCCACCATTTGCTTTAAGTTAAGTAACCGTGGCTGACCATCTACCAGCGCAACCAGGTTCATGCCAAACGTATCTTGTAGCTGAGTGTTTTTGTAGAGGTTATTCAAGACAACTTCTGGCACTTCGCCGCGCTTTAGTTCTATGACCAGACGCATGCCGTCTTTGTCTGACTCGTCGCGGATGTCTGAGATGCCTTCGACTTTCTTTTCGTTGACTAACTCGGCCATGCGCTCTTGCAAGGTTTTTTTGTTGACTTGGTAGGGCAGCTCATCAACGACGATGGCGTGTCTATTGCCCTTTTCCATATCCTCAAAATGAGTTTTGGCTCGCATAATGACGCGACCCCGGCCAGTTCGATATCCCTCACGAACGCCGCTCATGCCGTAAATGATGCCACCGGTTGGAAAGTCAGGTGCTTTGATTATTTCTATTAGTTCGTCAACGGAGCAGTCTGGCGAGCGTAAAGCGTGTAAACAACCATCCACAACTTCAGCTAAGTTGTGAGGTGGAATGTTTGTTGCCATGCCAACAGCAATTCCTGAGCTGCCGTTAACCAGAAGATTGGGTAAGCGCGATGGCAAGAGCAAAGGCTCGTATTCGCTGCCATCATAATTTGGACCAAAGTCGACCGTTTCCTGGTCGATGTCGGCTAGAAGCTCATGGGCAATTTTGGATAGGCGAATCTCGGTGTAACGCATGGCAGCTGCACTATCGCCGTCAATTGAACCAAAGTTACCCTGACCATCGACCAACATGTAACGTAGAGAAAAGTCTTGCGCCATCCGGACGATGGTGTCGTAGACCGCCTGATCGCCATGAGGGTGATACTTACCAATAACGTCACCAACAATACGAGCAGATTTTTTATAGGCCCTGTTCCAGTCATTGTTAAGTTCGTGCATGGAGAACAACACACGACGGTGTACAGGCTTTAAACCATCTCGTACGTCAGGCAGTGCGCGGCCAACAATTACGCTCATGGCGTAATCTAAGTAGCTGCGACGCATTTCGTCTTCAAGGGATATCGGGAGCGTTTCCTTGGCGAAGGAATCCATAAGCGGCATAACCAAATTCGAGGATTAACAAACCGAGGCGACCACGCGCCGAGCGGGACGTGAAACAAACATTACATTCTACACTGCAAGCGTTATTGACGACTAAGCGATCAACCCATAACCAAAGAAGCCTCACATCACTGTGGTTCGGTGGGCATCTAACTGCTGCTTAGTCACATTGGTGATCTGTTTGTGCTGAAAGTTTTCTGAATGGACGGTGAAAGTTCCCTGATTTCATTTTTTTTCTCCTTTTTCTGATGCCTGGCAGGTGCGGAGTGTTGTCAAAATCCAACAAGAAATGGGCTGTTTGCGTAAAAATCCGCCTATACAGGCCTTGGATTGCATGATGGGGCTAGCAAAATCATGTAAATCGCTTAAGATTCAACTCAACACGCAGGAAACCCAGTGTGTAATCGTTTTTAACTTGCTCTTAGCGTCTTTATACTGGCCCCGTTTCCTGAATTGCGGCGGGGGTTCGCTGCGAGACATCTTTCAGCTTTAAGCTCAACGAGGAGAAACATGAACAAGCCCTCAAAATTCGCTCTGGCACTCGCGTTCGCTGCTGTTACAGCTTCGGGTGCGGCCTCCGCGCAAACCAATGACAATTGGGTCAACAACTACGGCGACGTTTGGCGTAGCAACTACGGCATGTGCTGGCAAGACAACTTTTGGACACCTGCAACTGCAGATCCATCATGCGTCGAGAAGAAATCAGCTCCAATGTCCGACAAAGTTGTTTTCAATGCCGACACATTCTTTGATTTCGACAAGTCGAACTTGAAGCCTGAAGGCCGTCAATTGCTTGACCAAGTTGCTCAGCGAGTCAACGAAGTCAATCTCGAAACAGTGATTGCTGTTGGTTATACCGACTCAATCGGCCCTGCTGAGTACAACATTGGCTTGTCCGATCGTCGTGCCGCTGCAGTGAAATCATATTTGGTTTCAAAAGGCGTTGACGCCAATCGCATCTACACGGAAGGCAAAGGCGAAGCAGATCCAATCGCTTCAAATGCAACCTCCGAAGGTCGTGCGAAGAACCGTCGCGTGGAAGTTGAAATTGTTGGTACCCGCATGTAACCAACAAGTTCAAACTTGTTACACAAAAAAACCTCCCTCGGGAGGTTTTTTTGTGTCTGCTGCCTCTTGGTAACTGGCCCTTTCGGATAGCCCCTGACATAGAGACGGCTGTTGAGCATGCTTGAGCTGAATCTGGGACAATGCGTTATCAAACGTTGAGGCTCAAAGTCATGGTTCCATCCGATCAGCAGCAAACCGATAATACTCAAGTCGATCAACCATCCTCGGTGGCAGCGCCCACTCAAAACGTTGATCCCTCTGAAATAGAGAAATTCAGTGCGTTGGCTTCCCGTTGGTGGGATCCGAATAGTGAGTTCAAGCCCTTGCACGTGATTAACCCTTTGCGGCTGGAGTGGATCAAGTCGCTACTCGACCCGACTGACCCATCGTCTTCATTAAAAGCCCAAAAGGTGATCGATGTCGGTTGTGGCGGTGGCATTCTCGCTGAGGCGATGGCCACAAGCGGGGGCGAGGTGACTGGGATCGATCTCGCTGAAAAGTCACTCACAGTGGCAAAGCTGCATAGCCTGGAGTCTGGTGTACCGGTGACCTATATGAAGGTCAGTGCGGAAGAAATGGCCGCTGACCACGCGGCACAGTTTGATGTGGTTACTTGTATGGAAATGCTTGAGCACGTGCCTGACCCGGCCTCTGTTGTGCAAGCGTGTG
>JAWOGG010000250.1:0-5400 GCA_046497085.1 Orrella sp. | reverse complement strand
ACTCGAACTAAACACCATTCTCTTTGCCGTGGCATTAATTGCCACCGTACTAGCAAGCAAGCGTGTCTCAAAATAGACTAACCTCACCCGAACAGTACGCCTACCCTCAACTTTGTTGTCGCGCAATCGACAACCAATAAACCAATAACCAATAACCAATAACCAATAAACCTACCGACCCACAAACCGATACGTCACCCAAAAATAGCAAACCAGCCTGTTTTACTGTCCTCGGACTCCGTCTCAGCCGTTTCAGTCTCAGCCGTTTCAGTTTCAGTCACCTCGGTTTCAACCACCTCGGTTTCAACCGCTTCAGTTTCAGCAACCCCACTTTCTGTAGATTTAGATTCAACTGTTTCTTTATTAACTGGCTTTGTTTCAACCGCTTCTGTTTCAGCTGCCTCAGTTTCAACCGCCTCGGCCTCAACCGCCTCAGTGGCTAATTTATCTGGATTCTTTGCTAACTCATCTGCTTTTGCCGCTGCCTTTTCAGCACGCTCAATGGCAGCAATTTCATTTTCAATACCGTCGCCTGCTCGCCAACTCTGCATCGCTTGGCCCACCTGTGCGGTTAGTTCAGACAAAGGGGTATTTTGCACATCACCTAGATTTGGCTCAAAACCTAGCGACGCTTGCAGGCGCCCGTTTGCCGCGTAAAGTTGAGCAACGGCCTGATAACGTCGCATTGTGCTGATGATAGACACTGTACGAGCGGCCACCACTTCCGCATCACTATGGGTGCCACTGGCTTTCCCGTCAATCGTATAGTTTTCGATCTTACGATCAACGCTCACTAAGGATTTAGAGCGATCCAGAACCCTCAAAGCATTTTCATACTGCAAACGGGCTAAGTGAACTTGGCCCAATACATTCATCTGCATGGCCATCCGGCGTTGAACCGACAGGGCTTGCTCAGCATCGCCTTGATCTTGCACACTCGGAATCATCAATGCGTTCAACATGTTCCAGCTCAAAGAAACCGCACCAGCATTCCACGCCTGATTGATAACGTAACTATTGTTGGTGTAATTAGGTCCCCAATTAAGATTGACACCAGGCAGCAAACGTAACATCGCTTTGCGCGTTTCGGCCGCAGTGATTCGAACATCGTAAAAGGTCTCGCGCAAGTCGGCATTATTGACTAGTGCCACTTCTTCGAGCTTCTCAATCGGCATCGAAGTCACCCGAGTCTTGCTGTCTTTAAACGAAGGTGGTGCAAAGGTCATTTCCGTCGAGGGTGGCAAATTGATTAAATTGGCCAACTCCAACTGGGCTGAGCTCAACTCATTTTGAATGATGTCGATATTGCGCAGGTTTTCTAGCAAATTTTTCTGATACTTGACGGCGTCAATAGGCTGTCGAGTATTACTGCTCTCCAGTTTCTTGGCATTTCTGAGAGCTTGTTCAGCCAGTCGAACAGTTCGAACAATATCGTCTCTCAGCGCTTGGGCGCTCGCCGCCCGCCAATAGGCGTTTTGCACGTCGACCATCAAGAGGTGCATGGACCGACGTCGTCGCTCTTGAGCGATTAGCAAACGATCGGCATTTTGTTTGGCGTTGTAATACCCCGCCCCAAAATCCAATAAGCTCCAGCTCAGTCCCAACGATAGATCCCAATAGGACTGGTCAGAACTGATGAAAGGATCTGAAAGAGATGGTTCACCCGTTACTGAGTTGGTCGCCTCTGTGATCAATGGCTTATTGCGGGTTGTATAGCCGGCCGTGGCCATGGCCTGTGGCCACATATCAAATCGGCTCAAGTCCAGCTGGCCTAAAGCAACAGCCTGCTCCATCATTCGGACGCGATGATCCAAATTGTATTTAATCGCTCTTGCCGTTGCCTCTTCAAGCGTCAGTGGACCATCTAACCTTTCCACATCTTTACGTGCCATTTCGCGATCAATCGCCAGTTGAAGCCTCTGCTCGGCTAGCGTCAAAGGGTCAGGCTTGACAGCGCAGGCGCTGAGCACAACACTGGATAAGACAACTAAGCCAAGTCGAATCACGGTCGCACGATCAGATTTCATAAAAGTAGTCTGTGGTTTAGTCAAAGTCATTAATAATCACTAATGGTCATTAAGTAAGTAGTTTATCTTTAAGGCGCGATTTCGCGCACCAAGATGGCAATAGCGCTTTTTAAATACCGTCCTGCAATGGATTCCCAGTCACCTTTGATAGCAAGGTCACCTCGTAATATCTGTTCGGTTGGCAAGGCTTCGTTATTTTCAGCAGCTAGCTTGACCCGATAAATCGCCCGCTCTGGTTTCCATACACCCTCTTGCTCACGGACCATGAGAGGCCCCCCAAAAGGGGCTGCCAGCATCCCGTCAGGCAATTCTCTTGTCGCATCGGCATCGATAGACGTGATTATCAGGCTCGCCGGTTGATTAAGCGGCGTCGCATAAAACAAAGCGTGGTCGCCTACGTTCAAACGCTTGCGATCGTGCTCATCAACCCATGCTTCGATTTCCCATGGATCAGGTCCCACCAAAAAACCTATGGTCTCGTCTTTTGCAATCCATTGCCCAGCCAACACATCCGGGTTGGCCTGTCGATAAACACCATCAAACGGGGCTTTGGGTTCATAGCGTTGTAAGTTGTTTTGAGCTTGAGTCGACTCCGCACGGGCGCCTTTGTACTGCATGGCTGATAGCGCAAGTGGTTGCGAAGCAGCTCCCGTCTGTGAAGCGGTCTGTGCTTGCCACTGCAAGCGCGCTAAGCGAGCGTCCGTGATGCGAACATCGGTCAGCACATCAGGCGGCTGTAACTCTAAAAGCGTTTGCCCCTTTTTGACAACCGCTCCATCCTCAACATCTAAAGAAACGAGTTGCGCAGGACCCGGTGCGGCAATTGACCAAACCTCTGATGGCTGCAGCACACCAGCCGTGACAATCCGAGTGGGTAGCGGCAACGCAAATAAACCGAGAAACACCAAACTCAACCCACCAACCACCTTGGCTCTAAAACTTTTACGAATCGCTTCCCGCCTTTCCCACCACTGCATGATTTCACTGCGTATCGGCGAAATGATGAACCAATAGATTTCAATCACAAACAACAAAATGCCTAGCATTTTGGTGAACATGTAGTAGATCAAAAGTGCGATACCAATAAAAAGCACCAAACGGTAGAGCCAAGTCGCGAACGCAAAGGCGACCAATGCGCGTTCTTTGTTACGCTCAAACATCTCAGGCGCGGGCTCTCCAAGTGCAAACAGCCACTCTCGAATCTTCCAACGCGCTATTGCAAAGCTACGTCCGTGCAAATTTGGGAAATCGAGCATATCCCCCAAAATAAAATAGCCATCAAAACGCATAAACGGGCTGGCGTTTAAGGCAACCGAAAGTATCCAACTGACCGCTGCCAAGAAAAACAAGGCAGAACGAATCGCACCATCCGGTAAAACAGCCCATAAGAAGGTTGCCCAAACGGCAATCATCAGTTCTGTTCTGATGCCTGCGGTTGATATTTCAAACCGCTTCCAACGGTCTTTGACCAACCACGCCTCATTGGTATCGGTATAGGCCATTGGGAATAGCACTAAGAATGCCACGCCCATCACCGGAACCCGGCACCCGTGTTTTTTGGCCATAAACCCATGGCCGAGCTCGTGTAATAGTTTGACCCCAATCAGCGCAACGCCATACGCGGCCAGGCCCTGCAAAGAAAATGTATCCACCAATGCACTTTTGAATTGATCCCACTGGCGACTGACTTGGAACACACCCAAGACCAGCACAACCAGCGTGATGTATCCAAATAGCTTGGAGAAGAAAAACTCACCGACCTTAGACCACCTTTCAAGCCAAGCATCAGGACGCACGAGCGGCAAACGGAAGAACAAATAATGATGGACCAACCACTTCCACCAAGTGGATTTTTTGGCATGAACACGCTCTGCCATCTTGGTGGCCGATTCGGCGTCAGGTTGATTGATCAACTCTTGGTCTTGGAGGAATTTGAGAACTTGCTTAACGTCTTCCTCGTCGATATTTAAAGGCGTATCGCGATTGACAGCCGCAACAATGGCTTCGGCACTTTTAAGGTCCCAGCGACTCAGTATCTCAAAGCTTTGCCAATCAATGCGATGTAATTGATGGCGCACAGGGTCGTGAATAATCCAGCTCGGATGAGCATCCGGTTGTGTTGGGCCACTCAACAGCCCTAACTCTTCGCGAAGCGTCGGCCAGTTCATGGTCAGATCCCCAAGGTCGTTCGCACGACTGTGAGAGGACGTCTGAATAGCCAATAAAACATGGTCGTTCTGTCAGACTCAAGTTTGGCCGTGCCTTTTAATCCCACTCGATAGTCCGTGGGTTCAGTCAGCGTTGCCCGTACCCGATAGGCATAAACGCCATCAGGACGTTCTACAGCCTGATGGGCGACATAGCGTAAGCTCGCCTTAACAGGGCTCAATGGCTCAGACTGCAGATACAACTGAACCCGTGACCCCTCCTCTAATTTAACTGCATCGGCAAGAGGCAACCATGCCTCAACCTCTATCTCTCCGGGACGCACTATACGCATGACGGTTTCACCGATCGAGACGGGTCGGCCCAACCACGAGGTCGCGTCATCGAACAGAACAATCCCGTCTTCTTGCGCCACGACTTCGGATCGACTTAGTTGATCGGTTAGATAGGCCGCTTCGGCGCGTCGCTCTTGGATGGAGCCGGCTTGTGCGGCCAGTTCTGATTTGTATTTGGCATCGGTCAGTGCCATCTGAGTGGTTTGCCGATATTGCGCCAAGGCGGTTTCGAGTGATTGGCTTGCGACTTCTGCTCGGCTGCGCAACATCGCTTGATCAAAATCGAACAGCGGTTGATTCTCACTCACGCTTTCGTTGGGCTTGACATGGATAGAGGCAATCACGCCCTCGATTGGAGATCGCACGATGATGGGATTAGTCGGCACCAGCTCGCCTGGCGCTAATACCGTTAAACGCACCGGAAACAGAAAAAAACCGACGACGGCAGCCAGAATCCACGACAGCTTGCGTTTGTACCAAGGCTGGTCTGAGCCTATTCCTAGCCAACGGCGCCAGGAACGAAATGACAAACTTGACCACAACGCACGCAAACTTAAGCCACCACGCGGCTTGGACTTTTCAATCAAGGCATGCCAAGCGTGAGCCCAAATCTCTAGCCATTCACGGACTAGGGCCACTTCCTGATTGGTCCAGCCAACGTCACGCGCACAGAGCAAACCACCCGGTGTCGAACCTGCAAACGGCACGTACAAACCATAGGCCGGTAACCACTCTTGCCAAGCTTCTCGCATGTCTGGTGAGAGTTCTGAAAGTTCAATCGTGCCGGGCTCCGTTCGGCTGGCAAGGTGTTCGGCTTGCAAGCGACTTAACCACTGTACGTAGGGCGCGTTGATATCGGCATGCGATACACC
>JAWOGG010000237.1:0-5957 GCA_046497085.1 Orrella sp. | reverse complement strand
TGGGATCGATCTCGCTGAAAAGTCACTCACAGTGGCAAAGCTGCATAGCCTGGAGTCTGGTGTACCGGTGACCTATATGAAGGTCAGTGCGGAAGAAATGGCCGCTGACCACGCGGCACAGTTTGATGTGGTTACTTGTATGGAAATGCTTGAGCACGTGCCTGACCCGGCCTCTGTTGTGCAAGCGTGTGCAGACCTGGTCAAACCAGGTGGCTGGGTGTTCTTTTCTACGCTGAATCGCAATCCAAAATCCTTTCTTTTTGCCATCATCGGTGCAGAGTATGTTCTAAAGCTGTTACCTAAGGGTACGCATCAGTGGGACGCTTTTATTAAGCCAAGCGAGCTGGCACAGGCCTGTCGTGCGGCTAAACTCGAAATTGTCGCGTTCAAGGGTATGACTTACAACCCTTTCAATCAGAGCTACAAACTAGGGACCGATACCAGCGTCAATTATTTGGTGGCGGCTCGTAAAACTGACGTAGATTCTGGCCTAAGCATTTGATCGAGCAAGGATTTTTTGTGTTATTCTTTCAGGCTGTCTAAAATGTATGTGGCTCAGGCAAACTTGCGCTTAGGCCAATTGCAGTTAGACGGTTGAAATCAGCCCTGATCGCTCTGGTAGCGATTTTGGTCGTTATGGGTAACGCTAAATTCATTTGCCGCGGTAAAGTGGCTGGATTAGTGTCTTTTTTTTAACACCGCCCGGGTATGTCGGGCGAGAACCTGGATCATCCGATCCCTTGGAAATCTTTTACATGTCAACTCAAACAATCAGTGATTCCCTGGTCGGCGACGTTAGCTTTGCTGACTTATTTGCCGAAAGTATCAAACAGCAGGACATGAAATCCGGCGAAGTGATCTCAGCGGAAGTGGTAAGAATAGATCACAACTTTGTGGTTGTGAATGCCGGTCTAAAGTCAGAAGCTTTGATTCCCGTTGAAGAATTTTTGAACGATCAAGGTGAGCTCGAAGTCAGCGCGGGAGACTTTGTTTCCGTCGCGATTGACTCGCTCGAGAATGGTTACGGTGACACCGTGCTTTCACGTGATCGCGCCAAACGCCTTTCCGCTTGGTTGTCATTGGAGCAAGCGCTCGAAAGCAATGAATTGGTAAGCGGCACCATTACCGGCAAGGTTAAGGGTGGCTTGACTGTGATGACCAATGGCATTCGTGCCTTTTTGCCTGGTTCTTTGGTGGATGTGCGTCCTGTTAAGGACACCACACCATATGAGGGCAAGACACTCGAATTCAAAGTCATCAAGCTCGACCGTAAACGTAACAACGTGGTGTTGTCGCGTCGCGCTGTGCTGGAAGTCAGCATGGGCGAAGAGCGTCAAAAGTTGCTAGAAAACCTCAAAGAAGGCGCCATCATCAAAGGTGTGGTCAAGAACATCACCGATTACGGCGCATTCGTGGACCTCGGCGGTATCGATGGCCTGTTGCACATTACCGACATGGCATGGCGCCGTGTCCGTCACCCATCTGAAGTTCTGAGTGTTGGTGAAGAAATCGACGCAAAAGTCCTGAAGTTTGATCAAGAAAAGAGCCGCGTGTCGCTTGGCGTCAAGCAGCTTGGCGAAGACCCATGGGTCGGTCTGGCACGTCGTTACCCACAAGGTACGCGCTTGTTCGGTAAAGTGACCAACCTAACAGACTACGGTGCATTCGTTGAAGTCGAAGCTGGCATCGAAGGCTTGGTTCACGTGTCAGAGATGGATTGGACCAACAAGAACGTTGATCCTCGCAAAGTCGTGACCTTGGGCGAAGAAGTTGAAGTGATGGTGCTTGAGATTGATGAAGACCGTCGCCGCATCTCGCTTGGCATGAAGCAATGCCGTCAAAACCCATGGGAAGAGTTTGCGACTAACTTCACCCGCGGCGACAAGGTCAGCGGTGCCATCAAGTCAATTACCGACTTTGGTGTATTCGTTGGTTTGCCTGGCGGTATTGACGGTTTGGTGCACTTGTCTGACTTGTCATGGTCAGAAACGGGTGAAGAGGCCGTTCGTAACTTCAAAAAAGGTGACGAACTCGAAGCTGTTGTTCTGGCGATTGACACCGACAAAGAGCGCATCTCACTTGGTGTTAAGCAACTTGAAGGTGATCCGTTTAACAACTTCGTCTCAAGCCACGACAAGGGTGCAGTGGTTCAAGGCACGGTCAAGTCTGTCGAGCCCAAGGGTGCAGTTGTGACCTTGTCGCTAGACGTCGAAGGCTATCTACGAGCCTCAGAGATTTCCTCTGGTCGCGTTGAAGACGCCACCACGGTCATCAAAGAGGGTGCTGAGATTGAAGCCATGATCATCAATGTCGACAGAAAGACACGGTCGATTCAGCTTTCCATCAAAGCACGCGATAACGCCGATACAGCGGAATCCATGCAGCGCATGTCAGAAGCTGGGGCAAGCACTGGAACAACTAACTTGGGCGCATTGCTCAAGGCTAAGTTGAACCAATCGAAGGATGACGAGTAACTCTCACCGGAAGCCTCGGCTGTGACTAAGTCAGAACTGATCGCGGCGTTGGCGGCAAGCTATCCTCAGCTTGCCGTTAATGATGCCGACCTCGCTGTTAAAACAATCATCGATTCGATGGTCCAGTCCTTAGCGGCTGGCCATCGTATCGAGATTCGAGGCTTTGGGAGCTTCACCTTGTCCCAAAGGGCGCCGCGCGTCGGTCGCAATCCAAAAACAGGCGACAAAGTCATGGTGCCGGGCAAGATGGTGCCTCATTTCAAGGCAGGCAAAGCCTTGCGCGAACGCGTCGATGGGGCAAGCAACGAGTTTCACTCTGATGAGCCCCAAACATCCGGCCATTGACCGCTTGGTGAGCCTTGTTAGGGCTCAAAGATGATCCTGGTTACAGGGGCCAACGGTTTTGTGGGTGCAACGCTTTGTCGGGCACTGTCTTCGCGCAAGCGATCAGTAAGGGCCACTGCCCGCCGAGAATCAAGTCTCAAGTTCCTTTCCCAACAACCCTTTGTGACCTGTGGTCTGGCGCCCGATCTAGGGGATGAGTCCAGTGCACCTGCATGGTCTGCTCTTCTAAATGATTGTCATACGGTGGTACATACCGCTGCCATGGTGCACGTCATGTCGCCTACCGTGGCTGATGAATCCAAATTCTACAAAGTGAATGTGCTCGGAACACTCGAGCTTGCTCGATTAGCGGCTCGAGCGGGTGTTCGTCGATTTGTGTTTTTAAGCACCGTTAAAGTCCATGGTGAATACACAGTAGAAGGCCAGCCATTTAGTGCAGAACAACCGCTTGCACCCAATGGCGCCTACGCCATTTCTAAACAACAAGCTGAAGAAGGTCTACTAAGCATCGCTCGAGAGACGGGACTAGAAGTGGTCATTATTCGGCCTCCTTTGGTGTACGGGCCAGGAGTGGGCGGTAATCTTGAGGTTTTGATTCGTTGGATGAGACGCGGCATTCCCTTGCCAGTGGGGGCGCTGACGCACAATGCGCGTAGTTTGGTTGGAGTGGATAATCTGGTGGATTTGATTGTCACCGCTATCGATCACTCAGACGCGGCAAACCAGCAGTTTTTGGTTAGTGATGACCACGATCTCAGCACTGCTGAACTGGTGACACAGCTTGCGCTGGCTGGGCAATTGCGTGCGCGAACTGTCAATATCCCTGTGCCACTATTGCGTTTTGCTGCAAGGATTGTGGGGCGGTCCAGTTATTTTGACCGTTTGGCTGAAAACTTGCAGGTCGACATTACATCAACCAAGCAAGTATTGGACTGGCAGCCACCACTAAGCTTAAGCCAATCCATGAGTCGCCTATTTGTGTCTGAGGCCAGTCAGGAACACTGATTGACTAACCCGTGGATTACAATGAATTTGTCATAGGCGCAAACCTGCGCCATCTGTTTGCTTATTCGATTGGGGAATGTTCACCGTGCGCTATCTTGCTTGGACAGTCAAACTCCTGATTTTTGTGCTGGTGGTACTTTTTGCGTACAAAAACACCGCACCCGTTGAGGTGGTCTTATTCGACGGCATTGTGTGGTCAAACGTCCCCTTGATTGTGGTGATGGTCAGTGCGTTTGTTTTAGGAACCTTGCTTGGTGCACTGGTCATGTTGCCAAGCACATGGCGCCGTCGCCGCGAAGCAGGCAAATTGAGACGTGATTTGTCTAAAGTTAAGGCAGCAGTCGCGACACCATCGCCAAGTGCTAAGTCAGAGGCGACGCTCAAGGCGTCTAGTGCTGACAGTACGCCCCTCTAACCCAGAACCCCGCGAGAGTATATGGACTTTGAATCCTGGTGGCTTATTTTTATGCCGCTGTTGTTTGGTTTGGGTTGGTTAGCCGCGAGGTTTGATTTTAGGCAGATGCTGACCGAGACCCGAGCACTTCCTGACTCTTATTTCAAAGGATTGAACTTCCTTTTGAATGAGCAGCCAGATCGCGCGATTGACGCGTTCATCGAGGTCGCCAAGCTCGACCCCGAAACCACCGAATTACACTTTGCTCTGGGTAGCCTGTTTCGCCGTCGCGGTGAAATGGAACGTGCCATACGCGTGCACCAAAGTCTTCTGTCGCGAGCTGATTTGCCTGTTCGAGAAAGAGAACATGCCCTGCATGAAATCGCGCAAGACTACCTCAAAGCAGGCATGTTAGATCGCGCCGAAATGGCCTACAAAGAATTGCGCAATACCCGCTATGAGGAATCGGCTAGTCGAGCGTTGGTCCGGATTTATGAGTCCGAACACGACTGGCCAAGAGCCATCGAGGCCGTGAAACGCTTGGGTAAGCTCACGGGCGAGTCGGTAGCTCAATTGGTTCACTACCACTGTGAAATGGCCCACACACGACTCACCCAGCAGCCCACCGATTTAGTGGCTGCACGAGCGGCGTTTGCGCTGGCTCAACGGTGCGTTGATGATGATGACAACAGCACAGATGGTTCGCGTGCCCGTGTTCACATGATAGGGGCGGCATTGGCTCGCGCTGAAGGCGATGCGCAAAGCGAACGCCAATCACTATTGGCTTTGATGAAACAAGCCCCCGAATATGCAGGTCTGGTCGCTGATGAGCTTCAGATTAATTTTTCAGCGACAAATGAATGTCCGGAATTGCTAAAGCTGTTACAGGATCAGTATGAGGCCCACCCAAGCTTGGATTTATTTGGGGTTATTTTTAAGCTCATCAAAGGTCAGTCGGGTGATTCAGAGGCTTGGGCATTTGCGCATCAAGCATTAACGGCCAATCCTAGCTTATTGGGGTTAGAGCACGCTTTGCGCATCAGTGGATCGAGCCAGGCTCAAGGGCCAATTGCCACGATGGATACCGATTGGTTGCAGCGCTTGATTGTCCGTCACACACAACGTTTAGAGCGCTATGGTTGCCGTGTTTGTGGGTTCCAGGCCAAAGGTTTTTACTGGCAATGTCCGGGTTGCCATGGTTGGGAGACTTATCCTCCCCGTCGTTTGGAAGAGTTGCAATGAACGGTTTTCCGGCGCAAGCCATCTCGCAAGTCAAAGTTTTGGTGGTTGGCGATGTCATGTTGGATCGTTACTGGTTTGGTGAGGTGGAGCGGATTTCTCCCGAAGCACCAGTACCAGTGGTCCATGTCGCACGCAGAGAAGACCGTTTGGGTGGCGCGGCAAACGTGGCCCGTAACGCCGCAGCACTAGGGGCCCAGGTGACCTTGGCTGGCATTGTCGGGCGAGATGAGCCCGGCACAAAAGTTCACGACATGCTGACCCTTGCCAACATTCGGACTTGTTTAGTCGATGATGGTGATCATCCGACGACGCTTAAGATGCGTGTCTTAGGTCGGCAGCAGCAAATGGTTCGTGTTGATTTTGAAGAAATGCCGTCGCATAACTGCGTGACAAGTCTGACCAAACAAGTGCTTGATTTAATCGAGGCTCATGATGTGTTGGTTTTGTCTGACTATGCCAAAGGCTCGTTAGGGCAAGTGTCTGAGCTGATTGCGGCG
>JAWOGG010000172.1:0-3076 GCA_046497085.1 Orrella sp. | reverse complement strand
CACCAACTTGCTACACGGCTGATGATTGCTGTGTTGACTGTGGTAAGGGCGTATCGCCTCATCAAGCTAACACTTCCAAAAGCCTTACGTTCATGTCAAGAGCGTTAGGCGACTCTCGTAACAGAGATGGCTTTGTCCTCTGTCGGCTCCAATCTTGACTGGGTAATGGCCGAAGTGGCTGGTGGGCACGCGTATTCGACGATTTTGGAGCGTCACGTACCCACGGTTCAAGAGTTACAGCAGAAAATGATTGATCTGCAAAACCGCGTTGTCCTGCCTCTCAAAGACCTCAAAGAAGTCAACAAGCGCATGGCAACTGGTGAAGCCAAGGCTCGCAAAGCCAAGCGCGAGATGACAGAGGCAAACTTACGTCTGGTGATTTCAATCGCCAAAAAGTACACCAACCGTGGTCTACAGTTCTTGGATTTGATTCAAGAAGGCAACATTGGTCTGATGAAAGCGGTGGACAAGTTTGAATATCGCCGAGGCTATAAGTTCTCTACTTATGCCACTTGGTGGATCCGCCAAGCAATCACACGATCGATTGCCGACCAAGCGCGCACGATTCGTATTCCTGTGCATATGATCGAAACCATCAACAAAATGAACCGTATCAGTCGTCAGATTCTGCAGGAAACCGGCGCTGAGCCTGATCCAGCGACACTGGCAGCGAAGATGGATATGCCTGAGGACAAGATCCGTAAGATTCTTAAGATCGCCAAAGAGCCTATTTCGATGGAAACGCCGATTGGTGACGATGATGACTCGCATTTGGGTGACTTCATCGAAGATGGTGCGAACTTGGCACCCGCGGAAGCGGCACTGCATGGTTCCATGCGAGATGTTGTCAAGGAAGTGCTCGATTCATTGACCCCACGCGAAGCGAAAGTGTTGCGCATGCGATTTGGTGTCGAAATGAGTTCGGACCAGACACTTGAAGAGGTCGGTAAACAGTTCGATGTCACGCGGGAGCGCATTAGACAAATAGAGGCTAAGGCACTGCGTAAATTGCGTCACCCGAGCCGCGCCGATAAGCTTAAGAGTTTTCTTGAGGGTCAGTAACCGTCAATTAGGAGTGCTTCGTGATGTCAGCTTTCAGTGAAAAAATAGTGCCTGCAGTCTTGGTGGCCGTCGGCTTGGCCGTGGCCGGATGGACGGTTGGTGAGGGGTTGCAATCGTTTCGTGACGCTGACCGCTACATCACGATCAAAGGGTTGGCCGAACAAGACGTTAAAAGCGACTTTGCCATTTGGACCGTTTCGTTTCGTCGGGCTGCGGCCGACTATGATGACGTTCGCCAACAGTTAACAGACGACCGCGAGGCGGTCATTGCTTTTTTACAGGATCAAGGCTTTGCAGAGTCTGACATTGAAGGAAGGCCCCTGCAAATCAATGATCTGCTGGCGCGCGACTATGGCCAACAAGACGTGACTTTCCGTTACACCGGCACTGGTGCTGTGACTGTTCGTTCAGATAACGTGGATGCGGTATCAAAGGCTGCGAACAGCATCGACCCACTGATCAAGCTCGGTGTTCAAATGTCACAAGAAGGTCCCATGGGAGGCGCTCCACGTTATTTTTTGCGTGGATTCAATGACATCAAACCTTTGTTGCTAGAGCAAGCAATTGACAACGCGACAGAGCAAGCAGAGAAGTTTGCTTCGGACGCTGGCGCCGTTCTTGGGGGCTTAAAGCGAGCCGATCAGGGAACCATCCAGATTTTGGATGATGATGGCAGCGATGGTTACACCACAGGGCAAACAATCGGTAAACGGTTGAGGGTTGTTAGCACCTTTGTCTACTCCTTAGACTAATATCAAAGGATTGGAGGCCTAGCTTACAGGCTAGGTTACTTCGTCACCTTTGTGTGAGAATGTATGTTTGGCAAGTCAGTCAAGAAGTACCTGCCAGCCCCAGATAAAGTATCGCAACACAAAATGCTGCGTTGGATGGGGCCTACACTCACGCGCCCAAGCTTATGGCAAGCCAATCGGCGAAGCATCGCTTTAGGTTTGGCAATTGGTGTGTTCATGGGCTTAATCATCCCTTTGGCGCAGATCCCTCTAGCGGCCCTTGGCGCAATCATCTTGCGAGCCAACTTGCCTGTGGCTGTGGCCAGCACGCTAGTGACCAACCCTTTTACGTTTGCACCGGTTTATTTCTTGGCCTATCAGCTTGGGGATTTCATCTTAAACCTAGGTCAGCCCGCCATGACCGATGAAATGATTGCCGCGCAATTGGCTCAAGTTTCCCAAATCTCTGAGCAGGTTGGTATCGGTTGGTTCGAGCGTATCAGTTCAGTCGGCGCACCGCTCTTTACCGGGTTGTTTGTCTTGGCGAGCGTGACGGCAATCTTGCTGTATTTCGGGGTGTCGATTCTCTGGCGGTTGGGCGTGATTTGGCGACATCGCAAACGCCGCAACCGCCAAACTGTCTAACCTGGTCAGTCCAGCGTCACCACCACATTACCTAAGGACAGTCCTTTCTCTACGGACTCATGGGCCTGCGCGACTTGTGACAACGTAAAGCGTTCGCCCACCGCATGCGTCCACTCGCCTTGTGATAACAGTTGACTCAAACCGGCCAGGGCTTGAGTCCTTTCTTGGTCAGTCAAGTCATAGACCAGAAACAGTTTGAGTGTGACTGAAAGATAGAGCCATGTTTTAAAGGTTAGCTTGACCTCATTCATGTTGTTCGAACCGTAACAGACCACCACGCCATGTGCCGCAAGGGCGCCACCACAGACCAAGTCATCCATGGCCGATAAGTCCATGTCTATGATGACGTCTACGCCTCGGCCGTTGGTAAGGTCTTTCACCGCATGAGCCGCATCGACTTGTTTGTAATCAATCACGTGGTCCACACCGAGTGACTTGGCAAACTCAGCTTTGGTTTGGCTGCCAACAGTGCCTATGACCTGAGCGCCTGCCCGCTTAGCCATCTGAACCACATAGGCGCCAACGTTGTTGGCTGCACCAATCACGAGTAGGGTTTGGCCAGTTAAATCGCCACCCATTTGTTGCGCCCAACGGATGGCCTCATACGCAGTGAGTGCGGGAATGCCTAAGCAGGCGCC